>JALVQQ010000207.1 GCA_027025395.1 Deltaproteobacteria bacterium
CCTGGCACTGCCTTTCAATAAGCTCAAACAGATGCTCAGGGTCCATCCGGGCCGGATCCTTATATTTTTTGATAGTCTCGCAAAATACCTGGTACAGGGGAACATTTCCCACGGGCAGGGAGGATATCTCAAGCACCGCCCTGCGTATCTCGTCAAGATCTCCCGCGGCTGACAGCTCCATGAGGGTATCCGCCCCCTCCTGTTCCGCAATCACCGCCTTGCGTTTTTCATGCTCCACATCACAGAAATCGCTGGAGGTGCCGATGGATGCATTTATCTTTGTTCTAAGCCCCTGCCCGATACCCACAACATTTTTTTCATTGAAGCGTCCTCTTGCTATTACAATGGTGCCTGATGCGACTCCCTGACGCACAAACTCGGGAGACACTCCCTCATCCGCTGCTATACGCTCCATTTCAGGAGTTATATTACCGCCGACAGCCTCTTCAAGTTGATTCTTCAATCTGACTTACTCCTTTTCCGGTAACCAAATTCTCCAAGGAAAACTAACATCCCTTTTCCTGCCTTGCAGATTCTCGGGACAATTCCACTTCCCTCCCGCACCTGCCCCTGGGGTCCAGCGGCTTGTGCATACTACTAATGAAGTACGGCCTTGAAAACCCCTGTGCGACTCATTGCTCCGGTTGTAACCGCTTCAATAACAGGGGACGTCGGGCATGCGGCGCGCGTCACCGGGTTGTTGCGCCCGCCGCTTCCTTTCCGGCATGAAACATTAAACAGGCCCGGCCCCAAGGTTTGAGTTGATATAATGGTTTCTACATGTTAGGTGATTGCCCAGTATCTGCCAACAGGAAAACGTACAACACTGTTTCAGGCGCCTGAAGCACGGCCAGGATCACTGGGAAAGCACTCTTCCCCTCGCAAGCCATGCATCATCGGCGTTTTTGAAAACTGATGCGGGAAATCTGCACGGATTTGTTGCCAGGTTAGATTGTCCATGAAGCCAAATGCCTACAAAACAGGTTCGTTTCAGGCCTTGTGGCGGCCGGAAAAGCACCGGGTGCCCTGGCAGCTCAAAGCCGCGCTTAAAGCAGCCGAGGTATGGCTTGGCACGTGCAGACCTGTTATAATCCGTCCCCGCTGTGTCTCATATTATTTCCAGGAGGAATGCCGGTTCAAGCCCGTGGTCGCCCTGTGGCATTCCGCACTGGTTTATACGCTGTATCACTTCAGGGTTTACCACGGCGCAATCATGACCAGTCCCAGCCATGACGGCGACTGGGTAGCGAGCACCATAATACAGTGGGGGCAGTTCCCTGTAAGAGGCTCAAGACACAAGGGGGGACTGAAGGCCATCAGGCGCATGGCGCAAATAATGAAGCAATACAACCTGGGTTCGGGCATCGTGGCTGACGGGTCAAGGGGGCCTGCCGGCGTGGCCCGGCTTGGCGCTGTAATCCTTGCGCGGGATACGGGAAGCCCCATAATACCCACGGGTTTTGCGGCAGGCAGGGCAATTTATTTCAACTCGTGGGATCGCATGGTGCTGCCCCTGCCCTTTTCAAGGGTGTGCATTGTATATGGCGAGCCCATTACAGTTCCCCCGGGCGCGCGCGGCCTTGAGGTGGAACGATGCCGCAAAAAACTTGAAGCATCCCTGCACCGGGCCACCCGGCAGGCAAAAAAAATGATCGGCGCCTGACATTACATGATGAAAGAGTGGGACTCCCTGTCAAGGACAGAGCAGGAGATTATCAAGGATATACACCGTAACGGCCCTGACTGCGCCAAGTTCCTGTCAAGGAGGCATGGCGAGGAACTCCGGGCGGTAATGGACATCCTTGCCGGATTAAAGGCAAAGGGATGGCTGGAACGGGTGAAAGGTACATTCCTTTTCAAGCGGGGTTTCAAAAAACCCAAACACATGAATCACACATACTACAAGCTGACTCGCAACGGGGCCCGAACATTAAGGGAGCTGTAAATATGGACTTCTGGGCATTGTTAACATCATTCAACTGGCTGGATATCGCTATCCTGCTAATAATTATTATCGCCATTGGCAGGGGAATATGGACGGGTTTCAGCGTCGCCGTCTCCACATTCATGGGCGTGATTCTGGGCTTCTGGATCGCGGCCCAGCAGTTCCCCTATGTCGCCCTGAAACTCTCACCGCTTATCAGGGATGACCTGTGGCGCTCCCTTACATCCTTTGTGATACTCTTCCTTGCAGTCTATCTGGGATTCCTTGTTGCCGGCATTGTGCTAAGAGGGTTTTTCCGCGTGATAAAGCTCGGATGGCTGGACAGGCTTCTTGGCGGCATAGTCGGTTTTGCCAAAGGCATCATACTGACAGGTGTTATAATTTTCATCATGACGCTTGTGCTTCCGGAAAACAGCGCATTGCTTAAAAATTCCCGGCTTTATCCCGGCCTGAGCCGGATTGCACAGGGCCTGAACAACCTTGCTCCGGAAAATCTCAAGGGAAAATTCATGTGGAAGTGGCGCAAGCTTGAAAAGGAGCGCAGGAAAAAGGGCGGGACAGCCGCCATCTGAATCTCATGCCGGCGGTTCCTTTCGTTGCCGCCTGCATCAAAACCACGGATCTGGAAACCGGATACGCAAATACACTCCAGAGCAGGGCATAAACAGACAGTATGGACTGAGATTATGGATTCAACCGGAGACAGCATCAAAAAACACATCGAGAAGCATGACCGTCTGATAGAGATATTTGGCATGAATATAGACAGGATCGGCCAGGAAAGTGCCGAAGTCTCCATGACGGTTGGCCCTGATCACCTAAACGCCGCCTTTATCTGCCATGGCGCCGCCATCTTTGCCCTGGCCGACGTCGCTTTTGCCCTGGCCAGCAACTGCGGCGGGAAAATGTCGCTGGCCCTTGAGGCATCCATAAACTACATGCGTCCGGCCCCGGAGGGGACAAGGCTGGTTGCCCGGGCGGAGGGCATCCACGAGGGAAGAAGGACAGGCGTATATAAAGTCAGTGTTACGGATGAACAGGGCGGCAACATAGCCTTTCTCAAGGCCACGGCCTACAGGGTTGACTCGGTTTCACTTCCTGACAGACACGGAAGGGAAACAGCATGAACAGGATAACCATAGCCCTTGCAGGCAATCCAAATGCAGGCAAGACCACCATTTTCAATCACCTAACGGGTGCGCGGCAGAAGGTGGGAAACTGGTCCGGCGTAACGGTTGAAAAAAAGGAGGGCAGCCTCGAACATAACGGCCACAAAATCAAGGTCGTTGACCTGCCCGGAATCTATTCCCTCACCGCCTATTCGGTGGAAGAGATAGTCGCAAGGGACTTTATACTTGAAGAACGGCCCGACGTGGTTGTTGACATAATTGACGCCTCCAACCTTGAACGCAACCTCTACCTTGCCACACAGCTCATAGAATTGAACATCCCGCTGGTATTTGCCATGAACATGGTGGACGTGGCCCGCTCACGGGGTATCATCACGGATTTCAAACAGCTTTCACGCCTGCTGGGAGTGCCTATTGTGGAAACCGTGGGTACCCGTGGAGAGGGAATTTCCGAGCTGCTGGATACGGTAATTGAGGTATGCTCCGGAAAGGACCCTGTCTCAAGGCACATCCACGTCAACTACGGCAGGGAAGTGGAAAGGGAGATTGCGGGGATCAGGCAGGAGATAAAAAAATATCCTGAATTCAACAGGCGTTATTATCCGCGCTGGGTAGCCCTGAAACTGCTTGAAAATGACTCATCCGTCCGGGAAAAGATAACCGCGGCTGGCAGCAGGGGCCTGATTCCTCCCGAGGGAGTGGAGGCAATAAAAAACAGGGTGGAAGAGGGGCGCGCAAACATCAAAAAGATATTTGATGAAGATGCGGAAACCGTAATTGCAGAGGCCCGGTACGGTTTTATCGCGGGCGCCCTGAAGGAAACCATGAAGCTTTCGGCAGCGGCCAAGCAGACAGCAAGCGACCGTATCGACAAGGTGCTGACAAACCGGCTGCTTGGCTTTCCGGTATTTGTTTTTTTCATGTACCTCCTGTTTCAGGGCACGTTTGCCCTGGGGGCCTATCCTGTTGAATGGATTGAATCCGCCGTGGAGTTTATTGGCAGGATCGCTGACAACCTGCTGCCCGCCGGCATGATGCACGATCTTGTTATAGACGGGATAATTGGCGGCGTCGGGGGCGTGATTGTCTTCCTGCCAAATATTCTCATCCTGTTCCTGGGCATCAGCCTGCTTGAGGATACGGGATATATGGCGCGCGCGGCATTCATCATGGATCGCGTAATGCACTCCCTCGGCCTTCATGGCAAGTCATTCATCCCGCTAATAATGGGATTCGGCTGCAATGTTCCGGCCATCATGGCGGCACGCACGCTTGAAACCCGCAGGGACAGACTGCTTACCATCCTCATCAATCCCCTCATGAGTTGTTCAGCCAGGCTGCCTGTCTATGTCCTTATCGCAGGTGCATTCTTCCCCGGCAAGGAGGGAAACATAATTTTCAGCATCTACTCCCTGGGAATCGCCCTGGCCATCCTGATGGGACAGCTTTTCAGCAGGACCCTGTTCAGGGGAGAAACCGCTCCCTTTGTAATGGAACTTCCTCCATACCGCCTGCCCACCCTGCGGAGCGTCATGATCCACATGTGGGATAAAACCAAGGTCTATCTCCAGAAGATGGGCGGAGTGGTACTGGCCTTTTCCATAGTAATCTGGTTCCTCGGCAGCTTCCCCAAGGATATAGAGTACAGCCCCGGTCTCGTTGCGGCACGCCAGTCAGTTGAAGCCTCCCTTGAAAAGTGCGGCATGGCGGATGACGCCTCCGGTCCTTCCGGGATGTGCAGCAGGGAAACCGTCTCCTCGCTCAGGGCCAGGCTGGAAGAAATCAATGCATCCATGGAAAACCAGCGCCTAGAAAACAGCTATATCGGCAGGCTGGGCCATGCGGTGGAGCCGCTTATCGCGCCCCTTGGATTTGACTGGAGGCTTGGGGTAAGCCTGATAACCGGGTTTGTGGCCAAGGAGGTGGTGGTGAGCACCATGGGCGTCCTGTATCAGGCCGGAGATGCCGAAACGGGCAGCGTCGGGCTGGTCAACGCCCTTAAAAAGAGCGGCCTGACTCCGGCCACTGCCTTTGGCTTCATGGTGTTCGTGCTGATATATGTGCCATGCATGGTAACCGTGGTAACAATCTGGCGTGAAACAGGTTCGCTGAACTGGACCTGTTTTGCCGTGGGATATCTCATGACACTTGCCTGGCTGTGCGCTTTTGTGATACGCACGGGATGCCAGCTTTTGCAGTGCGCAGTATAAATTAACAACCGCTTAACGAGGTGTAATCCATGAAATGCCCAGGGCAGGACAGCCGATACTGGAAATCCGATGCCATTTTCGAGGCCAAATGCAACAAGTGCGGGACCAGTGTTGAATTCTTCAAGGATGATACATGGAGAAAATGCTCCAGGTGCGGGACCAAGGTCCCCAATCCGCAGCTGGACTTCGGCTGCGCCACTTACTGTCCCTATGCTGAACAGTGTGTGGGTAATCTGCCGCCGGAAATCGCTCGAAAACGGCTTAAAAAAATCAAGGAAGAGGAAAGCATGCCTGAAGAGGCCAGGGCCAGGGGGCTGCATGGCCCTGATCCCGGGCACGATGACTGACAGCCGGACATCTGCCGCTCAGCCGTGCCGTCAAGGACGCCCCAAAAAGGAAAGGAGAGCGGGATAAGGGGGGAACCGCTCTCCTTTTGATTAGGAAGGGATAAGGAGGTATGTAAAACAGGTGATGGAATGATCACCGAGTTTAAAATCCGGGCACAGTCAGTATCCGCTCACGGGACATGGCAGCTCCCATGCTGCCAGCGCCTGAAGCGCATCTAATACGAATAAACTCCTTGGCATCGCATAGACATTATCCCGTTGGCGGGCGCAAGATGGTTTGCCCGGCTTCCAGGGAGTCAATCTAGTTAAGATATTCAGCCGCCGGCCCGTCAATAGCCTCGGCCAGCCACCTTTTCAGTTCGGCATTCGGTGGATAGACTCCGACTCCAGCCTTTTTTCCACCTTCGTCAATGGCCTTTTTTACAAGTTTTTCATCAACCGGAATCTTGGCAAGCTCCTGAACCTCCTTGGAGGAACGTCTGAGCAGCGTAACCTGGGCCGGTTTTTCCCATTCATAAATTACAAAGTAGATGGATTCATCCTCTCCGCTGCGGACGAAATCGTTCCCCCTGGTCCAGCCAGCACCCCATTCGAGATACATGTCAACGGCTTTTTCCGGAGTCATGCTCCAATCAATCTGGTGCACCAATTCGCGTTTGCTCCTGAGTTCATCTACTGTCCTGATCATGATTAGGCCTCCGTAAAGGTATCTGGTTGACGTTTAGTCTATACTACGGCACGGAAACAGGCATGTCAAGAGTTTTTTAACCTTTTTTATCCTGTTTTTTCTTTTTGCCGCCATGCCGGTTTCGGGAGCAAAGGGCCTGCCGCGGCATAACCAGCCGCCCTTGCAACGGCTCTAAACAGAAAACGCCGTATCAGGCATTCTGATACGGCGTTTTTATCCATGCTTTTTTGTGGCTGCGGCCATTCAGGCCGCAATCATATTGGACAGGCCAATCTCATCTACTTCACGTCTTCAAAATCGGCGTCAACAACATCATCGTCTCCGCCTCCCTGGGAAGTCCCGCCGCCAGCGGCTCCAGCCGCTCCGGCTGCCCCAGCGCCTGCATCACCAGCTCCCTGGGCCTGCTGCTGATACATCATTTCAGCAAGCTTGTGGGATGCCTGCATCAGCTCATCGGAGGCCTGCTTGATGGCTGCGGCGTCATCGCCCTCAACGGCCTTTTTCAGGGCGGCGATTTTCCCGTCAATCTGATCCTTTGTGGCCTGATCTATCTTGTCACCAAGTTCCTTCATGCTCTTTTCAGTGGTATAGATCAGGTTGTCCGCCTGGTTCCTGGCCTCTACAAGCTCCTTGCGCTTCCTGTCTTCCTCTGCATGGAGTTCCGCGTCTTTCTGCATCTTCTTGATCTCTTCCTCGGAGAGACCGCTGGAAGCCTGGATCCGTATTGACTGCTCCTTGCCGGTAGCCATATCCTTGGCGGAAACATTGAGTATTCCATTTGCATCAATGTCAAAGGTTACCTCTATCTGGGGAACGCCCCTTGGCGCCGGAGGAATTCCAACAAGCTCGAACCGTCCGATGGACTTGTTGTCAGCCGCCATCTCGCGTTCACCCTGGAGGACATGGATTGTTACAGCATTCTGGTTATCCGCCGCAGTGGTAAATATCTGGCTCTTCTTTGCAGGTATGGTGGTATTTTTCTCAATGAGCTTGGTCATAACGCCGCCCATTGTCTCGATTCCGAGGGAAAGCGGGGTAACGTCAAGCAGCAGGACATCCTTTACATCGCCCTTGAGAACCGCTCCCTGGATAGCGGCGCCGATTGCCACGACCTCGTCCGGGTTCACGCCCTTGTGGGGCTCCTTGCCGAAGATCTCCTTTACCTTTTCCTGAACCCTTGGCATGCGGGTCATGCCGCCCACAAGAACCACCTCGTCGATATCACCCATTGTCAGACCTGCATCCTTCAGGGCGACTTCACAGGGCCCCGCCAGGCGGTCAATCAGGTCTTCCACGAGCTGTTCAAGCTTGGCGCGTGACAGCTTTACCACCAGGTGTTTCGGCCCGCTTGCGTCAGCGGTGATAAAGGGCAGATTGATCTCCGTCTCGGTAGTGGTGGAGAGTTCACATTTGGCCTTTTCCGCCGCCTCTTTCAGCCTCTGCAGCGCCATACGGTCCTGCCTGAGATCAAGACCGTTTTCCTTCTGGAACTCCTCGGCCAGCCAGTCCACTATCCTGAGATCAAAATCCTCACCCCCCAGGAATGTGTCGCCGTTGGTGGCCTTGACCTCAAAAACACCCTCTCCGATCTCAAGGATCGACACATCGAAGGTTCCGCCACCAAGGTCAAAGACCGCGATCTTCTCTTCCGACTTCTTGTCAAGCCCGTAGGCCAGCGCGGCCGCTGTTGGCTCATTTATTATCCTGAGAACATCAAGCCCCGCTATCCTGCCGGCATCCTTGGTCGCCTGGCGCTGGCTGTCGTTAAAATATGCGGGCACGGTAATAACCGCCTCGGTAACCTTTTCTCCAAGGTACTCCTCGGCGGTCTGCTTCATCTTGGAAAGCACCATTGCGGAAATCTCCGCAGGGCTGTAATCCTTGTCACCTATTCTTACATAGGCATCTCCGTCAGGCCCCTCAACTATCTTGTAGGAGACAATGTCTCTTGATTTCACAACTTCAGGATCCGAATATTTCCGTCCAATCAACCTCTTTACTGCGAAAACGGTATTTTCAGGATTGGTCACGGCCTGGCGCTTGGCGAGCATTCCGACAAGCCGTTCACCCTTGTCTGTAAAAGCCACTATGGACGGAGTTGTACGCCCTCCCTCGGCATTTGTCAGGACCTTTGGATCACCACCCTCCATTATGGCAACGCAAGAGTTGGTTGTGCCAAGGTCTATTCCTATCACTTTGCTCATTTCAGTTTCCTCCTTGGAATATGTATAAATTGCACTGTCTTCTATTCATTGATTTGTTATCAACATTAAGCATTCATCAGGCGCTGTCCACTGTTTTCATGCATCTTTTTTGGACACCACAACCATTGCCGGCCTCAATACCTTCTCATGCAGGGTATATCCCTTCAGCAGCTCCTTGATTACGGTATTCTCTTCAACATCCGGGCTTACCTCCGTTGTCAGGGCCTCATGGAAGTTGGGATCAAACCGCTTGCCTTCAGCAGCGAACATTTTGAGCCCGAACTTTTCCAGGGTCTTGAAGTAACCCGAAAGGGTAAGGTCAAGCCCCTCCAGAAGCTTTTCAATATCCTGGGTCTCCCTGGCTGACTCTATGGCCCGCTCAAGGTTGTCCAGGAAGGGCAGAAGCTCCTTTGCAAAGGATTCAAGGGCATACTTCATGTGCTCTTCCTTCTCCCTGATCATGCGTTTCTTGAAGTTTTCAAGCTCCGCGGCAAGCCTCAGCCTGCTGTCCTGGCACTCCTCGAGCTCCGCCTTGAGCTTTTCAATGGTTTCATCAACGGATTCCTCACCGCCATTTTCCATATCGCCGGAAGCAACGGTTTCTTCTTCCTGCGCCTTACCGTTCTGCTGTTCATCCCCGTTTTGCATATTTTCTTTTTTCCTTGTCTCGTCCATGGTCATATTCTCCTGCATTCAGCAGTTTTACTACTCTTTTCCCTTCGGCCTCGATCTCCATTAACCGGCATTAAAATACCCTCTTGGCACGAAAATATCCGGCCGTCAACCAGACAGAGGGACGGCCATGATTCTTCCCTGTTGCCGGAAAGCAGAAATTTCTCTCCGTCCCGGTCCGATAACGCAACCGGTCCGTTGGCAAAAGGACTGTCAGGAAAATAAGGACAATTTTTTCAAAAGCAAGTGCGTAAAATCAAAAAAATTGAAAAGGGGAACGGGGAAAGAGGTGGAGCAGACCGGATATGTTTCAGATTTCTCGGCTCAGCAAGCCTGATACATACTCCACAAGGGCGACATTGTGATTGTAGTTCATGCGGGCAGGGCCAACGATTCCGATACTTCCAACCGGGGTGCCATGCTCCCTGTAGGGGGCGATAACCACGCTGCTTTCCGGGGCTGACTGCCCAAGCCCCTCCCTGCCGATCAGAATGCTCGTATTGTCCATTGTCATGCACTTCTCCAGAAGCGCCACAAGGACCTTTTTCTCCTCAAAGGCCTCGAAAATCGCCCTGATGCTGGGGATATTCGAAAATTCGGGATAATCAAGAAGATTCAGATGGCCATCAATAATCACATCCTTGGATGATTCATTGCCTGCGGCCGGGGAAATGGCCCTGGACAGCAGAAGCTCAAGCACCTTGCGATCCTCTTCCATGCTTTCCAGCAGCTCGTCACGCAGCTCTTCAGGGGCCATGCGCTCAAGATAAGCGGAAACAGTTTCAGCAAGCTCCCTGAGACGGTTTGCCGGCATCTCCCTGTCTATCTGTATAAGGCTGTGATGCACGGAACCGGAATCCGTTACCGCGATTACAAGTATGGTTCCTGGTTTTACCTGGACAAAATCAACGTGAATCAGCCGAGACGCATCAACCTTGGGGGTAGTCACGATTGCAGCATTGCCCGACCATGTTGCCATGATGTGAACGGCCCTTTTGAGCATATCCTCAAAATCAGAGGCATTGGAGAGTATGGCCGCCTCAATGGACTGCTGCTCTTCACGGGACAGCTCGGTACGCTGGAGCAGGTGTTCAACATAATATTTGAGCCCCATGTGACTCGGGACCCTGCCCGCGGAAGTGTGGGGCTGGTACAGATAGCCTTCCTCTTCGAGGTCCGCCATGCAGTTGCGGATGGTGGCCGGACTGAGCCCCAGCCCGGAGTACCTGGCAACAGTTCTTGACCCAACGGGATCAGCCGTGGCCACATACGTCTGCACCACTGACCTGAGAATGGCCTCATCCCTCTCTGTGAGCGTTCTGCCGCTGCTCTTGACGTTAGCCATGATTTCGGAAACTAATGCTGATTTTTTCCCATGTCAACCGCCACGGCATGGCGTGCTTGGGCCGCACGGCGCGGGATAAAACAGGAAACGCAGGGGAGAATATCAGGGAAAATATTTGACCAGCCATGACCCCTTGCCTATATTGACCCTGCCAGCAAATCATCAGACCTGTTTATAAAATCAGCCGCAATTCCAGTAAATTGCCGCATGACTATTGGGCAGGTTTTCGTCACGGGCCTGGCGCACGCAGACAGCAGGCCGCCGCCGGGGCCGGATTCAAGCCCGGGCCGGCCGCATCTTTTTACAGGCGCGCCCCGAAACCAAGGGCATGGAAACGCAATGGCCTTTCCTCCGATTTGTGGACAGCCCGAAAAGCTGCTACAATTGGAAATGAATATTCTTCAGCGCCCTGAACGGCTCCACAAACTGCCCAGGCCGCGTCCCGCGCCGGGATACCCTGGCCCGGCGGCATCTGTGGCGGCCTGATATTGCAGCCAGCCCGGCAGTACGGCATGCCGGGGAAATGGCCAAAAAACAACAAGAGGTTTTTATGGAAAGGAAACACAAAACCAGAAGGACATCCCTGAATTTCAGGGGGTTGTGTTCATCTGCCCGCCTTGTCCTGCTTGCCATCTTTTTCTTGCCGTCTCTTGCCTTGTCTTCACCCCAGAAATTCGACAACCTTCTCTCCATGGACCTGGAAGACCTCATGAATGTAAAGGTCACCTCCGCCTTTAAAAAGGAGCAGAAGATAAAAAATGTTCCGGCGGCCATTTATGTCATATCCTCAGATGACATAAGGCGGTCCGGCGCAACCAGCATCCCTGAACTTTTAAGGATGGTCCCCGGAGTCAACGTGGCCAAGATCGATAATGGAAACTGGGCGGTTTCCATCCGGGGGTTTAACGGCCTTTTTGCAGACAAGCTGCTGGTCCTGATGGATGGAAGGACCTTGTACGATCCGCTTTTTTCAGGTGTGTTCTGGGATGCACAGGATACAGTACTGGAAGACATAGACAGGATCGAGGTGATAAGGGGGCCCGGCGCCAGCACCTGGGGCACCAACGCGGTCAATGGGGTTATCAATATAATAACCAAGGAGACCTCAAGGACAAAGGGAGGACTCGTAAGCGTAACATCTGGCAACCAGGAGAGGCTAACAGGCGTTGCAAGATACGGATTTGAAGTTGGCAACCTGGGAGCCGCGCGCCTTTACGCGAAACATTTTGCACGGCATCAGCAGAAAGACCATGATGGAGACACTGCCTGGGACGCATGGCAAATGGACCGGGCAGGCCTCAGGGCCGACCTGTCATTTGGTGATTCAGGAGTTTCACTTAAAGGTGAAATATTCAGCGGCGAGGGAACCTCCACATTGCACAGTATCATGGACGAGACATTTCAACTTAAACCGGACACGCCGGTCTCGGGGGGATACATAATTTCAGACTTTTCACACGATTTTTCAAAGGCCGTCAATCTTTCCCTGCGTTTTTATTACGACCGGACCGACAGGGAATTTTCCGCCCTGGCCTCCGAGACCAGGGACACGCTGGATATTGAATTTCAAAATACACTCAAGCC
>JALVQQ010000208.1 GCA_027025395.1 Deltaproteobacteria bacterium
TTTCTGGCCGCTTCCCCTCCATATGCCCTACATGGACCAGTTAAAGGCGAACGTGGCCGACTGCAAAAACCTTGGCGGCAAGTGGGGCGGGGCAATCACAGCGGCGCTGTTCCTGAAAAAATTCGTGAAGGATGAAATCCCCTGGGTTCATCTGGATATCGCAGGGCCGGGAGTAAAGGAGGAGCCCCTGGGACACCTTGGCAAGGGGGCAAAGGGTTTTGGGGTCAGGACCCTGGTACGCCTGGCCCGGGCGCTTTCTGCATGACCGGGCAGACAATGGCTCCAGCGGTTAATTGCGAAGGTTACGGAGCCAGGCGATCCAGTCAGCCATGCCCTGGCCGGACACGGCGGAAAGCTCGATTATCTCAAGATCCGGGTTGACCTCCAGCGCCTCTTTTCTGGCTTCAGCCAGAGAAAAATCAAAATAGGGAAGGAGGTCTGTCTTTGTAATAAGGAAGAGATCGGCCCGTTCAAACGTGGCAGGATACTTGGCTGGCTTATCCGACCCCTCGGGCACGGATACAAGCACGATACGCCGGTGTTCTCCAAGGTCAAAGGTTGACGGGCACACAAGGTTTCCTACATTCTCAATAAATACAAAGTCAAAATTATCACGCCCTGCATGCTCAACAAGCCGGTGAATGCCCTGATGAACAAGCGGGGCATCAAGGTGGCATGCCCCGCCGGTTGTAAGCTGCACCGCAGGGATGCCCTTTTTTCTTATCCGCTCGGCATCCCGCTCCGTCTCTATGTCACCCTCTATTACACCCATGCTGAACCCGGGCATCAACGCATCCGCAGTATGTTCAAGCAGCGTGGTTTTTCCGGAGCCCGGGCTTGATATCAGGTTAAGGGCCGTGGCCCCCAGCCTTTCCAGATGCAGCCTGTTCCCTTCGGCCTGCTTCCGGTTGGCCTCAAGCAGGCTCCTGTGGACATCCACGGTGAAACCGGAGCTGCCGCCCTCTTTACCTAACGCATGACAACCGCATGTATCGCACATCTGTTTTCTGTCCGTTTTCCAGAAAGTCTGTAAGGGATGGTGCTTCCCATCTATTCCATTTCAACCTGCATCAATATAAGGTCATCGCCATCCAGAACAATGGTTTCAAGGAGCGCATCTCTAAGAGATGGGGATTCCAGCTTCAAGGCGTCAAACCCGAACCTGAACGACTCCTCAACAATGCCTGACCGCCTTCCAAGCCCAACTCTGGCCTTTATTACCCTGCTTGCGCCGTGCTCCCGGACAAGGCCCTCAAGGGTTGAAACAAGCCCCGTTGCAAGGGAGAGTTCATGCACTGTCCGCCCCGGCCTTTGGTTCAATATGGAGTCCGCGGCCTGCAAGCTCTTCCCTGAGCAGGTTGATAACCTGCCCCACACATGACTCCAGCGTTGCAGAAAGCCCGGCGCCGGTTGACAAATCCTCAGGTACTGCGGCCAGCGCCACCACCCTTTCAGGAGCCCGTTCTCGCAACCTGCAAAGATCAAGCACCTCAAGAAGACCAAGCTGATGGGGTGAAATCCCGCTCCGGATACCGCCTCCGTAGAGGCCGGTGCCAGAAAACCGCATTATGGTTCCAGGCTCTGAGTCTGACTTTACAGTGTCGATAATGTAAAGGCTGTCCACTGACTCGATGAAGGGTGCAAGCATTATCCCGGCAGTCCCGCCGTCCAGCACCTCAAGGCCGGGGGGCAGCACATAGTCATTTTGAAGGCGCTCTATGACGTGCACCCCGAAACCCTCGTCGCGCAGAAGCAGGTTGCCTACCCCCAGTATTCCTGTTTTGGAAATTGCCGGTGCGTGTTCCGTATGATGATTATATACCACCGCCTGTTTCAGGCCTTGTATCACCGCCTGGAGCCCATGAACTTGTAACCGCTGAATATGGAAGAAATAATTCCTTCCCCTGAAGTGATATCATTCCATATCCCCATGTATATATGCACGGTGGCAAAGACAAGGAAGTACCACATAAGCAGGTAGTGGATAAAGCGGGCATTCTGCTGCGCGCCCGCCATCATGTATCCCAGTGCCTGCCAAGAAGCTGATTCAGGGTAGAGCATGTAAAATCCGGTAACTATCTGGAACACAGCCGCAACAAATGTGACCAGGTAGGCTGAACCTGCAAGCACGTTATGCCCCAGCCTCTCCTCATGGCCGCTGCCGAGATAAAGGTATCCCTTGATGGTGGCGGCAAGATTTTTCAGGTTGCGGGCAGTAACAGGCGCAAAATCCAAAATCCGCTCCTGGCGGTTTCCAAAAATCAGCAGGTAAAACCTCGCGGCCACGGCTGCCGAAAACACAAACGCGGCTATAAAATGGATGTAGCGCATGGTGGCAACAGGAAACCTGCCCGTTCCCTCAAGCCAGGTATTTGTCCAGGGGAAATGGATGTAATATCCGGTTACCGACAGCACCACTATCGAAAGCGCAAAGGCCCAGTGACAGAGCCTCAGAAGGATACTCCAGGCGTATTGTTTTTCGTACCTCATGGCAGTCTCCTTTCCCAATCGAGTGCCTGGCAACACATCAGTGGTTCGCGCCAACAGTCATGGCCCTTACCTTGCTGAGTTCCCTTCCGCCAGGATTGAGCATGTGTACGGCGCAGGCTATACACGGGTCAAAAGAGTGGATGGTACGGAGCACCTCAAGAGGCTTTTCCGGTACGGCAACCGGATTGCCCAGGAGTGATGCCTCGTACGGGCCTTCCTGTCCCTTGTCATCCCTGGGGCCGGCATTCCATGTGGATGGCACCACGCACTGATAGTTGGCTATCCTGCCATCCCTTATGACTATCCAGTGGGAAAGGGTGCCCCTGGGCGCCTCGTGGAATCCGAACCCCTGCTGCTCGCCCTTGGGGAACTCCGGCCGGTTGAAGATCTCCAGATCCCCCCTGGCTATATTGTCAACAAGAAGCTGCCAGTGTTTTATCGTAAGGTCCGAGAGCATTGCCGCCCTTATGGCCCGGGCAAGGTGTCTGCCAGGAGTTGAATGAAGCACGGAGGCATCAACCTTGGTGCGTGCTATGGCGCTTACACGTGAAAGCGCGTCATCCACATACTTGCGGGTAAGCTCATGCCCGGCCGCATAACCTACCAGCACCTGGGCAAGAGGCCCTACCTGCATGGGCGCACCCTGAAAACGCGGCGCCTTGATCCACGAATACTTTCCATCATCCTGGAAGTCCGTGTACTCTGGCACTGTTTCCTCTTCGTATGGATGCCGTGTCCAGTCGCCCCTGTACCATGACCTTGCGATACACTCCTTGACGTTCTTTTCGAAATACGGGTCATCAAAGCTTGAAAAAACCTTAACCGTGCCAAGATCACCGTTCATGATGGTACCGCCCGGCAGATCAAACCTGGTCTCCCCTGTATCCAGAACCATATCAGGCACGGCCAGGTAATTGGTCACTCCGGAGCCGTACTGCAGCCACTCCTTATAAAGGGCGCCTATGGCTATTACATCCGGAAGGTAAACATTATGGATAAAATCCTGCACCTCCCTGGCGAGCTGCTTTACCCAGTACAGGCGTTCCATGTTGAGTCCCGCCTCGCTGTCAGGGTTGATCGCGCATGTCACCCCTCCCACAGCCATGTTCTGCACATGGGGATTCTTGCCCGAAATGATGGCTATGGCGGAATCAGCCTTGCGCTGATAATCCAGGGCCTCCAGATAGTGGGAAACCGCCATGAGGTTGGCCTCAGGGGGCAGATGCATTGCCGGATGCCCCCAGTAGCCGTTTGCAAAAGGCCCGAGCTGACCGGAATCCACAACCGCCTGGAGCTTTGCCTTTACCTGGGCGAACCGCTCATAGCTGTTATTGGGCCAGGTTGCGATACTTTCCGCCAGCTGCACGGTCTTTTTCACATCCGCCTTGAGGGCCGACACCACGTCAACCCAGTCCAGCGCGGAAAGCACATAGAAGTGAACTATGTGGTCATGAAGCGCATGAAGCGCCAGGACAAGATTGCGGATATAGTGCGCATTAATCGGAATCTTCAGATCCAGGGCATTTTCCACTGCACGGACAGAGGCTATGGCATGCACAGTGGTGCATACACCGCAGATGCGCTGTGTAAACAGCCATGCATCCCGTGGATCGCGGCCCTGCAGTATCACCTCGATGCCGCG
>JALVQQ010000209.1 GCA_027025395.1 Deltaproteobacteria bacterium
CTGGGAAAGAAAGACCTTGTCCCCGCAGGCGAGGGCGAAGGTGTTTTTCAGCTCGGCCCCGCACGCAATAACCGGCGGCGCGGACCGGCTCGTTTCAGACCGGACGCCCACGGGCAGGGGGGCATAACCCCTTGCGCGCCTTATCATCTGCATCTTCCCGTTGCGGTGCAGTCTCACCACGGAGTCATCCATCCTGTTTAAAATTTTCCTGTCATGAGTCAGGAAAAAATCTGCAATCCCTGAAAGTGAATCAAATGCCTCCTGGTTGCTGCGGCAGACAGGGCGGCCGGTGGTGTTGCCCGAGGTCATAACCAGGACGGCGGGACAGCGCGGTTGCGCAAAAACAAGATGGTGAAGCGGGGTGTAGGGGAGCATTACGCCTATTTCGCCAGTTCCTGGAGAGATGGCGCCGCACGGCACGCCAGGTCTTTTTTTCACAAGGACGATGGGACACTCTTTTGAACACAGCAGCTCCTCTTCATGGCTATCAATGAATGCGATCCTGCGGACCGTTTCAATATCCCGGGCCATGACGGCAAGGGGTTTGTGCGGCCTTTCCTTGCGGTCTCTCAGGGTTGAAACAGCCCTGGCGGAGCCTGCGTCAACAGCGAGGTGGAAACCGCCAAGGCCCTTTATGGCAACGATTTTTCCGGAATGCAGGGCATCTGAACAGTGCTCGATACATCTGTTGTCATCTGATGCCGTCAATACACGGCCGCCCGGGCCGTGCCATGCGAGATGCGGCCCGCACACCGGGCAGGCGTTGGGCTGGGCATGAAAACGCCGGTCAGCCGGGTTTGAGTATTCCCGGCGGCATTCAGGGCACATGTCAAATTCTCTCATTGACGTGCCACTTCTGTCATAGGGCATGGTGTCAATGATGGAAATACGCGGGCCGCAATCCGTGCAGTTGGTAAAGGGGTAACGGTGCCTGCGGTTATTTTTTGAAAAGATCTCCTGCCTGCAAGGCCCGCAGGTGGCGATGTCCGGCGGGACCAGGGCGCGTGGGGCAAAATGATCGTCCGCATCGTCTGTTTCAGCGCCCTTGGCACTTGCAATGATGGTGAACTGTTGGGGCAGCGGCCGGTCCGGGCCCCGGGAAACCGTGATGCGTTCAATGCGTGCAGGGCCGGGCGGCTCCTTTTTGATAATTTCAATCAGGCGGTTTACGTCCTGTTCCGGCCCTTCCACCAGTATCTCCACGCCGTGCCCACTGTTCTGCACTGTGCCCGCAAGCCCGAGGGCACGGGCGCTGCGATATACAAAGGGCCTGAAGCCCACCCCCTGGACCATGCCTGTTATTTTTATCCTGAGCTTCAAATGGATGTCTCCGGCGTCAGGCTCACCTTGCCTTTGAAGTTAAATCCTGTTGACATGAATTATAACTTCATCTACAAGAAAAAGAGAAGGTTATCCATTTCTTGTTTGCATGTTTTGTTTTTATCTGTTGGTTCCGGCAGGCGGTATCGTCCCTGGAGCAGGAATTGATGGAGTTCTGGCTCATGTTCCCGTTTAAATTTTTCAAGAAATTCTCTCGTTTGTCTCTCTTTACCCTGTTGTTTTCCCTTGTGTTTCTTCCAGTATGGTGTGCCTGCACGGTTACGTCCAGTCTTGCTCAAGGCGTAAATTTGGGCGCATCAAGGGCGATGATCCATAAAGAAAATGGAGTTTTTAACCTTAAAATAGAAAATATAGACCTGAACAGCCTGCCGCTGTCTGTCACCTGGACACTGGACATGACAACAGCAAACTGGACGCTTTCCGGGGCGTTATGGCAGCCAGGCCCTGATCTTCAGTTCACCCCAGATCCGGGCATCAGGGTGGACAGGGCCTCCATTCCGGGAGCTGCGGTTGATCCGGTAACCGGCACTGTCTATCTCTGTTATGAAGATCATTCAGGGGGGGAGGGGCCTGGAGAAAAGATGGTCCAGAGTTCCAGTGACGGTCTCAATTTTTCAAATCCAGCCCCCTATGAGTCGCTTCCGGCGCGTCTTGATCCCCGGGCGGTTCTGCTTCCTGACGGTACCTGGCGAAAATACATTTTCAATCATGTACAGAAAAACATTATAAGCCAGAGTACTTCGGACGGCCTTGACTACACCGATGATGAAGGTGTGCGTTACGGGCTTGATCCATCGGATAACGGCACTTTTGGCGTTTATGATGTCTATGTGGATCACAAGAAGGACGTGATTATGCTGTACATCGGAGATATGGGTGGAAATGATAATGTCAGGCGCGCCCGCTCGACCGACGGCGGCCAGACCTTTGTGTTTGAAACGGATAACCTGCTGGGTGACAGGGATCTGGACAAAACCATGAAATATGTGGACCCCAAGACCCTTCTGCTTCCTGATGGCCGCAGAAGACTCATTACCATGCGCCGTGGGCCCAATGGGGTTGCGCCTCAACCAGGGACAAGGGCCATTGGAGAAATTCATACATTTATATCTGTCAATGGCAGCGATTATTACCACGAACCAGGCATAAGGATTGATCATGATGATTTTACCGAGTTTAACGTGTGGTCACTGAATGATCCCGTGATGGTGAGGCTGCCTGACGGCCGATATAGAATATATGTGGCCGCCCTTGTAGATGATGATACGGCCACTGAACAGGACGGAAAATATCCGTCAAAGTGGGTAATTTTAAGCGCCACTTCTCATTAGGACCGGCTTCGGCCCTGGCCTGAAACCCGGGCCGTGGCGTCACACCCGAAATTTGCCTTTTATGAAATCAGTACCCGAAAGGAGGGTATCATGGCTCATGAAATCTTGAAACCGGGGATGAAACTTAGCCGAAGAAAGTTTATCAAGGGATGCGGCATGGCCGCCGCCGCACTGGGGCTTTCTGGGCCCCTGACCGAAAAACTGGTGGAGGCCGCCACGTCTCCGCAGCGGCCGCCGGTGCTCTGGCTTCATTTTCAGGAGTGCACGGGATGCACCGAGAGTCTGCTCCGTGCCTCTCATCCTGATATAGCGAGCCTGATACTGGATATCATCTCCCTTGACTATCATGAAACAGTCATGGCTGCCGCAGGTCATCAGGCTGAAAAATCCCTTCACGATACCCTTGAGAAGCATGACGGGAAATTTATCTGCGTGGTTGAGGGCGGAATCCCCACCAGGGACGGCGGCGTTTACTGCAAGATTGCCGGGAAGACGGCCATGGAGATACTTTCCGAGGTTGGCCCGAGGGCTGCGGCTGTCATAGCCATCGGAACCTGCGCGGCTTACGGCGGATTGCAGGCTGCGGCGCCGAATCCCACGGGTGCGGTCGGCGTCATGGATCTGTTGAGCAGTGTTCCTGTAATAAATGTTCCGGGTTGCCCTCCAAATCCTGTCTCTTTCCTGGGAACGGTCCTGTACTATTTTACGTTCAACAAACTCCCCGCCACGGACAAGCTGGGCAGGCCGCTGTTTGCCTACGGCAGAAAGATACATGACCAGTGCGAGCGGCGTGCCCATTTTGACGAGGGCCGGTTTGCAGAGGAGTTTGGCGACGAGGGCCACAAAAACGGCTACTGCCTCTACAAGGTAGGGTGCAAGGGGCCTGGCACCTTTTCAAACTGCCCGGTTGAGCGGTTCAATGATGTTGGAGCATGGCCGGTTGGTGTGGGTCATGGCTGCGTGGGTTGCACCGAACCTGGGTTCTGGGACACCATGACTCCATTTTATGAACGTCTTCCTGGGGTGCAAATTCCTGGCTCAGGAGGCGGCATAGTGGCTGACGCGGGTTCGGCCGGGGCAAAGATCCTTGGCATCACCGCGGCTGCGGTGGGTGTCCATGCAGCAGTGGGAATTGGAAAGAAGCTGGCGTCCGGCAAGAAAACTGACCAGCAGGACTGATACTGTTGACTGTGTACAGGAGGGGTTGAAATGGCACAGCGAATTGTAATTGATCCCATTACCAGAATAGAAGGCCATCTGAGAATCGACGCCCAGGTGGACGGTGGGGAAATTGTAAAGGCGTGGTCCTCGGGTCAGATGTGGCGCGGCATCGAGGTGATACTGCAGGGCCGCGATCCACGGGATGCATGGCTGTTTACACAGCGCATCTGCGGTGTATGCACCACTGTGCATGCCATAGCCTCTGTCCGTGCAGTGGAAAATGCCCTGAACCTGGAG
>JALVQQ010000210.1:0-2023 GCA_027025395.1 Deltaproteobacteria bacterium
GAATTATGCGGCAGGCTTGAAAAAATTGAGCATGATTGTTGTTTCCAAGCCTGCCGCATAATTCACCGGCCATGTCTTCATTTTGATGGCGCGATCAAACCGGCCATTTGTTGGAAACGCGCCCCGTTCTTTCTGCCAGCCAGATAGAGCATTGCCATCACTGCTGTAAAAAGGCCTGCCACTACGACCATCCAGAATGTAGAAGCTCCTGGATGCGCTGAAAAGGTGGCAAGCTGGTAGAAGGATGTGGCTGCACACCAGGCAAGGAACGTGGTCCAGAATCCTGCAAACAGCGTCCAGCTTAGATTTGTCTCCCTGTAAACTGCTGCTATGGCAGCGCTGCAGGGAAAGTAGAGCAGCACGAAGAGGAGATAGGAAAATGCCGCAACCTTTGAGCCAAAGAGAGTTACCATTGCCCCGAAGGTGCCCTTATCCACCTCGAGTTCCTCTGCTGCTTGTTCTGTATTTGAAACATCTATGCTGATTCCAAGAGGGTCAAGCAGTGAGCCTGCAAGTCCCTTCAGGTTTTCCGGAATGGTCAAAAAGGCCTCCTTGAAGGAATTCATCAGGCTGAAGCCCCTCTCTTCTCCTGCCTCTCCGCTGTTACCGGTTTCATCCATGCTGGAATAGAGGGAGTTCAAGGTGCCTACCACTGCCTCCTTGGCAAAGATACCTGTGAAAATCCCAACGGTAGCAGGCCAGTTTTCCCGGGTAATGCCCATGGGAGCAAAGGCCGGTGAAATGGTGCGGCCTATGGATGCAAGCATTGACTTTGGCGTGTCCTCATTACCAAATGTGCCGTCAGTGCCCATGGAGTTCAGAAAGGCCAGCACCATGATAACTGGTATGAGGATTTTGCCTGCCTTGAACAGGAACGTCTGGAGCCTGTCGTATGCCCTGAGCAGCACGGATTTTGCAGTGGGCATGTGGTACGGAGGAAGTTCCATTATAAAGGGAGTAATCTCCCCTTTGAGAAGGGTGTTTTTGAGAACCAGGCCGGTCACCACAGCGGCCCCTATGCCCAAAAGGTACAGGAGAAACACAAGATTCTGGCCGCCTGACGGAAAGAAGGCCGCGGCAAAAAGCGCATATACAGGGAGCCTTGCCCCGCAAGACATGAATGGATTCATCATTACGGTAAGAATCCTGTCCCGCTCGTTTTCCAGGGTGCGCGTGGCCATAATGGCAGGGACGTTGCAGCCAAAACCCACAAGCATGGGAATAAATGACTTGCCGGGAAGCCCGATAAAGCGCATGAACCTGTCCATGACAAAGGCTGCCCTTGCCATATAGCCCGAATCCTCCAGAAACGACAGGCACAGGAACATGAAGCCTATGGGAGGAATGAATGTTGCCATTGTCTGAATGCCGCCGCCCAGCCCGTCTGACAACAGGGTGACCAGGAGCTGTGGAAGGCCCGTTTTTGAAAGCAGTTCCCTGGTACCGTCCACGAAGACAGCTCCCGCCGCCATGTCGAAAAAGTCAATGAAGGCCCCGCCTACATTGATGACAAACAGGAACATCAAGTACATTGCGAACAGGAAGATGGGGATGCCAAGAACCCTGTGCAGCACGATCCGGTCGATCTTGTCCGAAAGGGTCTCGTCCAACTGATTTGTCCTGTTCACCACCTGGTTTACGATATCTGAAATAAATTCATACCTTGCCGAGGGAACAAGTATGTCGCTCTCCTCGCCGAGCTCTGCTTCAACCTGCCCCTGAAGGTGCTCTGCCAAATTCCTGATATTGTCATCAACAAGGCAAATGCAGTCCTGGTCACCCTCCAGCAGCTTCATGGCCAGCCAGCGCGTATCAAAATCATTGCTGTAGCTGGTCTCTTTCAGCACCTGGGACAAGCTGGCTGCAGCCTTTTCTATTGCCCCAGGATACTCAACCTGGGCTGAGGGAACCGGTTTTTCATGGACAGCGCTGTTTATCTGGTCCTTCAGTTCATTTATGCCTTTTCCCCTGGAAGCCACAATGGGTACAACCGGGCAGCCAAGCCTTTGGGAAAGGCCCTGCA
>JALVQQ010000210.1:2033-3869 GCA_027025395.1 Deltaproteobacteria bacterium
GTTAAGGGCAATGAGCAGGGGGACCTTCATCTCTATGAGCTGGATGGTAAGGTACAGGTTTCTCTCTATGTTAGAGGCATCCACGATATTCACTACAAGATCCGCCTCGCCGGAAAGGACATACGACCTGGCTACCTTTTCATCAATAGAGCTTGCAGACATGGAATAGATACCCGGGGTGTCCACTACCCTTATATCTTTACGGTTATGGGTGTAGAAACCCTCTTTCCTGTCCACCGTAACCCCAGGCCAGTTGCCCACACGCTGTTTTGCACCTGTCAGGGCATTAAACAGCGTGGTCTTTCCACAGTTTGGATTTCCCACTATCCCAATGGTGTAATCACTCATTTCAAAGACCCTCCACAAGCACTGCCATTGCCTCGTCTCTCCTGAGACTCAGCTTGTAATCCCGTATGACTATCTCTACCGGATCTCCCATGGGAGCAACGCGAACCACCTGGAACATGGTGCTTGGGGTAAGCCCCATTGACATGAGCTTCCGCTTGTATGCGTCAAATCCCCTTTCAAAACCGGTAATTTTTCCCCTGCCTCCCACAGGCAAGTCTGCAAGTTTCCTGTACACGCCCGTTTCTCCTTTATTAAACTCTAGTTGTAAGTATTTTGTGGGCCATTCCTGCTCCAAGGCCGTACTTTTGCCCATCCTTGGAAATAAACATGGGCCCCTTCCGTTGCTGCTGTTCCACCTTGATCAGATCACCAACATTTATCCCCATGCCAAGTAGCCTTTGCTGCATGCTTGAGCCTGCCCTGAAGGCAATTATCTTTACCCTATCTCCAGGTAATGCCAGGGACAGGGGGAAGGGATAGCATCTACTGTCTTTTTTGCGTTGCATTATGAAGACCCCCTGAAAAATTTAGTGTAACCTAAAATTGTGGGAGGTTTCTAAAACAATTCTTTTGCAGAGTCAAGTAAAAAATTTAGGTGAGACTAAATTTTTCCTTGCAATTAAATTGCTGCCTTGATAAAAAACAGTTGCTGCTCAATTCAGGAAAGGGAAAAGGAAAAGACAATGACGGAAGCAGTGGGACTCTCAGCCAGCCTGGAAGACTACCTGGAAGCCATTTACAATATCATCAAGGAAAAAAGCGCTGTCAGGGCAAAGGACATCGCGGCCAAACTGCAGGTCAGCAATGCCTCGGTTACAGGCGCACTCAAGGCCCTGGCCAAGAGGGATTTCCTGAACTACGCCCCCTATGATGTGATTACCTTGACTCCCAAGGGGGAAAAGCTTGCAAGGGAAATAGTAAGAAGGCACCAGGTGCTCAAGGATTTTTTTGTCAAGGTCCTTGCAATAGACGAAGACGAGGCGAACAAGACGGCCTGCAAGCTTGAGCATGGAATATCCCCTGAAATCATTAACAGGCTGGTTCAATTCATTGAATTCATAGATGTCTGCCCACTTGGAGGTGACAAGCTGATTGAGGGCTTTAAGAGACACCTGGAGTGCGGGGTTGACAGCAACAACTGCGAGCACTGCCTGGACATGGCCAGGGGACTGGTTGCCGCCTCCAATCAGGCACACAAGGTTCAAAAAAAAACACTTGTAAAATTAAAAGCAGGGGCACGGGGCCTGATAAGGGGTATTAGGACAAAAGGCCCCCTGAAAAAGAGACTGTCTGAAATGGGGCTTACACCAGGTTCAGTTGTGGAGGTTGAGCGCGTGGCCCCCATGGGAGATCCAATAGAGGTGAAGGTGCGAGGCTATCATCTAAGCCTCAGGAAGGAAGATGCGGAAAAGATAGAGGTGGAAGTACGTTAGGGCTTCCTGAAAAAGTCGTTCCGAATGCATGGGTCTAGATGATGGCCGTTTGTAT
>JALVQQ010000210.1:3879-10598 GCA_027025395.1 Deltaproteobacteria bacterium
ATATCAATCCATGTCATTTTATCAAGTAATTCCAGTAAATTATTTGTTTTTCAGGAAACCCTACGTTAGGTTTTTGAACTTGCAGGAGCAGGCTTGCAAACAAAATGGGACTTCAACATTTTAGGGCTTCGAAAAACCCTAAAAAGAGGCGAGCATGGGTAAAAGAGACGATTTCAACAAGGTGCTTTAAGGCAGTTCCTAATGAAAAGCCAGAAGCACTGATAAACTCTGATAGCCCCACATCTTATACACTTGCCTCACCTCTCCGGTGCGCCAACCACACCTTCACCCTCTGTCTCACCCCGTCAAAGAGTTCATAGAATATCGGCACGTATATAAGCGTGAGAAAGGTTGCCACCATAAGGCCGCCGATTGCCACAACCGCAAGGGGTGATAGACGCTCAAGCCCCAGGGCGCGCTGTGCCGCAATGGGAAGCATGCCCACGATGGTTCCTGATGCGGTCATGAGTATGGGACGTGTCCTGACACGCACTGCCTGTTCTATTGCATCCCTGAGCTCCACCCCCTTTGCCCGTGCCTTTTCGATAAAATCAATGAGCAGGATGGAGTTGTTCACCACGATTCCGGCAAGGAGAATCATGCCCATGTTTGCAGGCATGCAGGCATGGCGCCCCACTATCACAAGCCCCCATGCTGCCCCTATCATGGAAAGTGGAATGGCTATCATTATGGTAACCGGGTTTATCCAGGACCTGAAGGTTGGGGCAAGTGAGAAGAAGAGCAGTATCACCGCAAGCCCCAGGGCCCTTGCAAGCCTCTTTCCCGCCTCGTGCATGTTCTTGATCTCACCCTCGTGGGAGAGTTTATAGCCAGGAGGAAGCGCAAGCCCGGACAGGGCCTTTTCAATGCGGGCCTGCAAATGGGTAATGGCAGTGGTTGCCCTGTAACCATGAACATCAACCGAGGTTTCAAGGCCCTGCCGGGTAAACTTCGTGCGGGTTTTGCCAAAGCTGAATGAGACAAGCTCACGAAGCGGTACCGGCCCGGCGTGTGAGGCAATATAAATCTCCCCCAGCCTCTTCATGCTGTTACGGGCATCAAGAGGATAACGCACCCTTATCAGGTAGCCGTCCTCCCCCGGCACTCGAAGCACTGAGGCAGGCGTCCCCTTCAACGCTGCCGTAAGCTCCCGGCTGATACTCACTGGATCAAGCCCGTAGCGTGCCGCCTTTTCCACGTCCACATCAAGAAGCACCTCCCGCTTGTCAAGGTACCAGGAACGGCTCACGCTGGTAAGGCCCTGCACCTTCATGAGGCGTGCGGCAACATCATCGGCAAGCCTGTCAAGCACAGCGGCATCAGGGCCGGTTATCATTATGTCCACTGAAGCCGCTATGGAGGAAAGCGGAGTGGCCCCAAAATCATACACATCAAGGCTTCTCAGGCCTGTAATTGACGCACACTCCTTCCTTATCTCGTCTTCAATTTCCCAGATGGTCTTTTCCCTGTGGAAGCGGTCTGTAAAATGGGCCGTAATAAGCCCCTGTTGCGGTATGTTGCCGGTTCCAAAGCTGATTACTCCAGGTTCCGAGCCCACGGTGGTGGAGATAAGCTCAATGCCCTCCTTTTTCTCAAGCACGGCCTCGATCTGTTCCGCGATTCTCTCGGTTTCCGAAAGCGAGCTGTCCGCCTCCGCCTGGAAACTCACCTTGACAATCCCCGTATCCATTGGCGGCATGAGGTCCCTGCCTGCAAGGGGCATTACAAGACGCATGCTCACAACAAGTAGCGCAATGCCGGGCATAATGAAAAACGGCTTGCGGGACAGGGCAAAGTGGATCAGGCCCGCGAAAAAATCCTTGACCGGGTCAAGCACGAATCTGTCAAACAGGGCAACTGCCCGCTCCAGCCGGTTTTTTTCTGAAGTGCGTTTCATTATGTACGGAGCAAGCAGGGGGATAACCGTTACGGAGATCACGAAACTTGCAAGAAGGGCAAGGGCTAGCACAACCGTGAACTGGCGGAGTATCTTCTGCACGTAACCGCCAACGAACATGATGGGAACAAGGACTATCACGGTGGTGTATGTGCCTGACCAGTCGGCAAGAAGGATTTCATTAAGGCCATCAACCACGGCCCTGTGGATAGTCTTGCCAAGGTCATGGTAGTGGCGCTCTATGTTTTCAATAACCACTATGGCATCGTCAAGCAGGAGGCCAACGGCCACGATTACTGCCGTAAGTGTTACGATATTAAGCTCATAACCTATCAAGGACATGAGCGCAAAGGTAAGAAAGTAGGTAAAGGGGATGGATATAGCCGCAAGGAGGGACATCCTCACGTTTGCAAGCATGAGGAAGATCATGCCCACCGTCATGATGATGGCGTCCCTCAGCGCCTCAATCATGTTTTCAATACTTGTGTCAATGAGGCGCCTCTGGGTATCAGCCACGTCTATTTCAAGGCCTGGAAATGCGGCCTTTATGGAGGGAAGCGCCTTTTCAAACGCCTTGATGGTTGTGGTCACATGCCCCTTTTCAGCCCTCAGGATATTGATGCCAATGGCTGGCTTTCCATTGCCCCTGTAAAGTGACTGCCGCTCCCTGAAGGATGTCCGCACGGTTGCAACATCGCCAAGGTGGACATCTCCTCCTGCCTCGTGTCCTACCACCAGCGACAGGAGCCTGCCCTTTTCAAGTTTTTCTCCCGCGGTCTTTACAAGGAGTTGTCCCTTTTCCCTTATGACAAGACCGTCCGGGATATTCAGGTTCTGCGCCCTTATTGCCATCAGCACCTGGGCCAGAGATAGGTTGTGCTCATGGAGCCTTACAGGGTCAACAGCAATTTCAACCTCCGGGAAGTAGCCGCCAAAGACCTCCACGTCCGCAACTTCCGGGATGCGCAGAAATGCCTCGCGAAGTTCATTGTCGGCAAGCTGGCGCACCTTGGCAAGGTCAAGGGCAGAACCGGGCAGCGGGGACACCGCAAGGGTGAACACCGGGTTTGTGGCGTCACTGACCCTGAATATCTCAGGAGGCATGATGCCTGGGGGAAGGGTGGACATTATCCTCTGAAGCGAGTTTGCCACGTCGGTTGCAGCGGCATCAAGCCCCTTGGCATACTCGAACTCCACGCTTACCGCGGCCATCTCGTCCTGGCTCACGGATTTTACCCTGCGCACAAGGTCAACAGTGGAAAGCTCCTTTTCGACGATTCGCGTAACCTTGTCCTCAACATCTCCTGCAGATGCGCCAGGCCAGGGAATAATGACCGATATTACGGGATAATTGGCATCCGGAAAGAGGTTCAGGGGCATGGTCTTGAAACCTATAACACCGAATGCCACGGCAAGGAGCAGCATTGCGGTGACAAGGTGTGGATGTTCGAGATAATATTCTATAAAGCTGTTTTTCCCGCCCTTCATGACACTTCCCCGGCGCTATTTACTTTCTTAACCAGCACCTCCTGGCCATCATGAAGCCTTAAAAGCGCGCTCTCCTGGGCGACAATTACGTTGGCGCCTGACTGCAAATCATGACCGGAGACTGGTATAACCACTGCCATATCCGCGCCCCGGTACAGGACATTAACAGGAAGCACCCGGACCTCCCCGCGGGTAACGGTGAATATGGAAGCCCCCTTTACATTTTCAAGCAGGGCGCGGAGCGGAACGCCCAATCCCGTGAATCTACCGGTGGTAATCCTGACATTTACGGCAGAGCCTGAAGGAAGTGCAAAGGGACGATCCGGGACATCGGCTTCAATCACCCCAAGGGTGCCGACGCGAACAGCAGGGTGTATCCTGCTTATTGCGGCCTTAAGCGCAGAAGGGGCACTGCCATGCTCCGAAGACGGCGACATATCACCAGGCATACCTGCACCAGGGAAAATGCTTATCTGGTCTCCAACCTTCAGGGCGGGTATCTGGCGCTGGGGCACCTTTACCTCCACGTAATAGCCGGCGGCCGGGGCCTCCATTGCCACGACTGGCTTTCCCGGAAGGCCCATATCACCTGGCTCCATGAGCCGCGCTGTAATGCAGCCATCCAAGGGGGCCTTGAGCAAGGTGTATGAGAGGGCGGTACGGGCCGAGTCAAGCTGCTTTTCAAGGGTAATTACCTCTGCCCTTGCGGAGTCACGGGCGGTGGTGGAAAGGTCAAGGGCCTCCCGGCTTATTGCCTTTGCCTCAAAGAGTTTCCTGTCACGGTTATAAATTGCCTCACGGGTTGAAAGGGCCGTGCGTGCAGCAGAAAGCCTGGCCTCAATGGCTGAAACCGCATCCCTCTGCTCCCTGTCGTCAAGCCTTGCAAGCACCTCGCCCTTCTTCACAATCCGGCCCTCCCTGACACGAACATCAATAATCCGCGCGGTGATACGGGGGGCAATATCCGCTGAAATCTTTGGTTTTATGGTGCCGAGAAAATCTGTATGGGCCGCAAACTCACCCCACCTTGCCCTGGCTGTTTCTACAGGCGTGAGCGCCTTTTCAGGCGGCGGCACCGAGGCAAGCTCGGCCTTTTTCTTTTTTACAACCATTATCCCGCCTGCAATGAAGATGAGCAGAATAATTACCCCAATTATCAGGCGCTTCTGCACAAGGCCTTTCTGATTTAAAATCATGATGTTTACAGTCCCTTTTTATTCTTCCTGCCCAATATAAACCTGGCTCAATAAGCCCGTGCGGTTTCTCCCGAACAAGACCACACAGCGCTGGAAATTCGTCCATATTGACATACGCAGGTCCAATGGTGCATTTTAATACTGAACTAATATGAACAAGGTACTCTCATGCATATCGGAATACGCGAAGCCAAAACACATCTCTCACGCCTTATTCCTGCAGCTCTTGCAGGAGAAGAGATAATCATCACCAGGTCCGGGAAACCCCTTGTGAAACTCGTGCCGGTAAAAAACTCCAGCAAACCTCGCAGGCTTGGAATTTACAAGGATAAAATCAAAATACAGGGTGACCTGTACGCCCCCCTGCCTGAAGAAATCGTAAACGACTTCTGGCCGGACAAATCCTGAAGCCATTAGATACCTACTGGCAGAATACGGCATCACTGTAATCTGGTAAAAGATGAGCCATATCATTCCTGATAATCCTCATCTATCACCCCAAGGGCCAGGAGATAGCCCACCCGTGCCACGTGGTACCTGTACAGTGCCCCAAGGGTATCTGCCTCTGCCTGGAACCAGGCTGACTGTGCAAGCAGGCTGTCGGTAACGGTTCCTGCGCCTGTCCGGTATTTCAGCTCTTCTATGCGCCATGTCTCTTTTGCAGTTGCAAGGCTGGTCATGGCAACACGGTACCTGTTTTCACTCTCCCTCAAGTCGGAAATCGCATTATCAATCTGTGCAAGGGCATTGAGCCGCGCATGCCGCAGCCGCTCTTTTGCCGCAAGGAGCCTTGCCCTTGCCTGCCTTACCCTTGCCTCAACAGTACCGCCGCTGAAGATATTAAAAGAGACCTCAACACCACCCTGCCATACCTCTTCATCACCATCAAAGCCGCTTCCGGCCCGCCTGCCGTAATCACCAACAAGGTCAACACTGGGAAGATGATACCCGGTGGCTTCCCTGACTGCTGTTTCAGCGAGTTTAACCTCCTGCATTGCCTTCCTGATATCAGGCCGAAGAGAGGTATCCGGACTGGACGTGATTTCCAGCCTGTCTTCAGACGGTTCAACAAGACTGCCTTTCACTTGGGGAAGCCAGGAAGGCTCCCTGCCCATAACCTGTGCAAGGAGCTGGCGGCTTCTCACCGTCTCTTCCCGGGCGGTGACAAGGGCCTGCTCCTGGCTTGCCACCTGTGTCCGGATACGCATAAGCTCCACGGGCGCGATCCTGCCGACATTCAACCTCACCCCGGCATCCGCCTCGGCCTTCCTGAGGGCATCCAGGGTCTTCTGCTGGCTCTCTGTCAGTTTTTCAAGGTAGAGAACGCGGTTAAAGAGGTTGGTAATATTGGCAACCAGCTCCTGCCGGGTAACATGCAGGGCCTCTTTTGAGATGGTCTCGGCGATCTCGGCGGCAGCAAGCCTGCTCCAGTTCCTCCCGCCTTCAAACAGCGGAATCTTCATGACAAGGCCATAAGCATACTTGTCCCTGCTGAATACCGGGGGAGTCCCTCCAAACTGCTTTATCGGGACCACCGCGGATGGATCACTCTGGCGCCTGTACCCGGCATAGGAGTTGACCTGGGGAAGGAGCTGCCCAAGGGCTGCCCTGTGTCCCTGGATGGATGCGCTCACATCATGGCTTGCTGAGGCCACAAGGGGGCTCTCCTTGAGTCCTGTCCTGATGGCCGCATCAAGCGTAAGGGGCTGAAGCCCTGCTTCGGCTGTTTCTCCCGGCCCTGTCTCACACCACGCAGGGGCAGCAAGAAACAGCACCAGGACAATACTGACAAATCTGACAGGGTTGATTCTTAGCATTTTTCAAGAATCGCCTTGACCTCATCAACCGAAAGCAACTTCCCGGCACTCACTACCTTTCCATCAATAACAACACCTGGAGTGGACATCACTCCCTTGGCTACGATCTGTCCCATCTCTGTAACCTTCTCCACCTCGGCCTCCATCCCGAGCTGGCTGAGTGCCTCTTTCACGTTTGCCTCAAGGGACTGGCAACGGGGACAACCTGGACCAAGAACTTCAATTTTCATTTTGATTCCTCCTGTTACCTGAATTGAGCGTTTCAAAAGTTTGAAGAAATGATTTTATACGATATTAAAAGGAGTTACATGTATCATACTC
>JALVQQ010000210.1:10608-12098 GCA_027025395.1 Deltaproteobacteria bacterium
CGACTATTATGGGAAATTCCTCTTTCGCGGATCTGCAGCAAATCCGACAATCGCTCAATCCAGGTGTTAATGTTTTTCAATCTTTCTTCAGGCAATCATGCCTGAGAGTATGAACTCATAGATGTAATAACTTCCAACAATTACAAACACGAAACCTGTGGCCCTCTTGGCAAGGCCTCCGAACCTCCTGCCAGCCTGGAAGAAACGCCCTGTTATATCCACGCCAAAGGCCAGGGCCACGGCAGCAGCCACTACAGGCGCGGCGGTTCCTGCCCCGTAGATCAAGGGGAAAAGCACAGGGGATTTCCGGGCCACGGCAAGAGGAATGAGGCTTCCGAAAAAGAGCGCTGCGGAAACCGGGCAGAATGATAAGGCAAGCACCACGCCAAGAAACAGCGACCCCAAAAAGTGGCCCCTTGCCTTGAGCCTCTCTACAATGCCGTTTCCAGCATCAATGCCTCTGAAATCAAGAGGCAAAAAGTCGAGCATGACAAGCCCTGTACAGAGAAGCAGGGGGCCAAGCATCATGTTCATGTTCTTCTGAAGGAACTGGGCCACCACAGGCACTGTAAGCAGCCCCTTTACCACCATGCCTGCCACCAAGGTGTAGGCTATCATCCGCCCAAGGGTGTAATAAATGCCCATGCGGTACGCCTTGCGCCCCTCAAGCCTGCCGTATCCGCCGCTGATATAGCACATGGCAGCAATGTTTGATGCAAGGGGGCAGGGACTTATTGAAGTAAGAATTCCCAGCCAAAGCGCGCCTATGACGGGAATGGATTCGAGGTTCATTTGCTGCCCTTTGCGGCATTTGCCTCTTTCAGAAAGGCGGCAACCTCTTTCTGAACGTAATTTTCAAATGCAGGCTCATCCCTCCACAGGGTCCAGATTTCTTGCAGATTTTTGTGCCTTATGACCCTGTCACCCTGCATCTCTACCAGCACCAGGGATTTTGTGTAAAGACCAAAATCTTCTATAAAATGCCGGTTTTGAGGCTCATCTACATTGACACTTTTGAATGCAAGTGTGCCTGATTCAAGCTCCTTGGAAAATTTTTCATTTATTGCCTTGCGTGAGAGACGCTCAAGGGTGGTACAGGTAGTGCAACGGTAGTTGCCATGAAAATAGTAGGCAATAACCGTGAAAGGCGCTCTGTTTGCGGCACATGCAGTGCTGCATTGCACCACAGAAGCAACAAAACATGCAAGCAGTGCAAACAAAAGTACGTTCAAACTGTTCATGGAATGTTTCAAATTATTCATTGTTTACCTGGCCTTTCAATCCGTTTCACATATTAGCCTATTGACACCACATATCATATCACATACAATATTACATGATTGTCGGGACACCCATTCAAATTGTTATTGATACAAATGTCTTTATCTCTGCCATTACCAACAATACCGGGGCATCATTTTATCTCTTTTCTCTTGTGGAGAAAAAACATTTTGAAATAAATATTTCAGTCCCCCTGATACTTGAATGAG
>JALVQQ010000211.1 GCA_027025395.1 Deltaproteobacteria bacterium
GGACCAGCCAAGCAGAACCAGAAAGTTTACCAGTGCCCAGGGAATAAAACCGTGATCCCTGTAAAACTGCACAGCTACAATCTCGCCGTGACTGCGCTTTGATATCTTTGCCTTTTTAAGATCCAGGGTGAGCGGCATGTGGGCAAATACCGGAACCGGCGCATCAAGGGCCTCGTAAAGAAGCACCTGCTTTATGGTGTTTGTCATGTGGTCCTGGCCGCGTATGATGTGCGTTATGCGGTCGCGTATGTCATCCACGACATTGCAGAGAAGATAGAGGGGCTTGCCATTTGAGCGGACAATCACAAAATCTTCAACTGAATCATAGGGCTTTTCTATACGGCCAAGTACCTTGTCGTCATATCCCACAACCCCGTCGCGCCTTGGTGTCCTGAACCTTATAACCGAGGGAATGCCCGCAGCCTCCTTCTCTGCGATCTGTTCGGGTGTAAGGTTGCGGCATGTGCCATCATACTTGATATCCTGCTTTGCCTTCAGAGCCGCCTCGCGCCTTGCATCAAGCTCTTCCTTGGTGCAGAAGCACCTGTAAGCCTTTCCCTCTTCAAGAAGCCTGCGGGCTGCGGCTACATGCTCATCGGCAAACCGTGTCTGGAAGTAGGGGCCTTCATCCCAGTCTATGCCAAGCCATTCCAGGCCTTCAAGTATGCCCCTTATCGACTCTTCTGTTGAGCGCTCCGCATCGGTATCTTCAATGCGCAGAATCAGCTTTCCATTGTGTTTCCTGGCGTAAAGCCAGTTGTAAATCGCGGTCCTTGCTCCTCCAATATGGAGATAACCCGTGGGGCTGGGCGGAAATCTCAATCGAACTTCAGACATTTATTTCTTTCCTTTTTTATTTCCTTGCTGCCGGGCCTCCTGCCTGGCCCTCTGTTTTTCAATACGGGCCCATGAATCACGCAGGGATACTATACGGTTGAATACCGGGGCGCCGGGTTTTGAATCTACGATGTCTGCCACAAAATATCCCCTGCGCTCAAACTGGCATGTATAACCGGGGGCTGCGTCCTTAAGGCCCGGTTCAAGCATGCAGTCATTGAGCACCGTCAGGGAATCGGGATTCAGAAATTCCCTGAAATCAGCCCCGTCTTTCTCCCTCTCGGGCGCCGGAACAGAAAAAAGCCTGTCGAAAAGCCTTACCGTGGCCCTGAATGCATGGGGGGCGGATACCCAGTGAATAGTGCCCCTTACCTTTCTGCCGTCAGGAGAGTCTCCCCCCTTTGTTGCCGGATCATAGGTGCACCTTATCTCTGTTATCTCGCCGTTCTCATCCTTTTTGAAGCCTGTGCAGGTTACAAAATATGCATACCTGAGCCTCACCTCCCTGCCGGGAGCAAGGCGGAAAAACTTCTTTGGGGGGTCTTCCATGAAGTCTTCCCGTTCTATGTAAAGCTCACGGGAAAACGGCACCATGCGCGTGCCTGCCGAGGCGTCTTCCGGGTTGTTTACTGCTTCAAGCTCCTCGCTCTTGCCCTCCGGATAGTTTTCTATGACCAGCTTGACAGGATTGAGAACCCCCATAACCCTGTCGGCCGTGCGGTTAAGCTCATCCCGCACGCAGTACTCCAGAAGCCCTATGTCCACCACGCTGTCGCGCTTGGCCACGCCAATCTTTTCACAGAATGTCCTTATTGCAGCCGGTGGATACCCACGCCTGCGCATGCCTGAAATCGTGGGCATGCGGGGATCGTCCCACCCGCTTACATCCCCGTTTTCAACCAGCTTCATGAGCTTCCTCTTGCTCATTATGGTGTAGGTGAGGTTCAGCCTTGCAAACTCTATCTGCTGCGGATGACACGGAACCGGAAGCTGATCAAGCACCCAGTCATAAAGAGGGCGGTGATCCTCAAACTCAAGGGTGCAGATTGAATGGGTAATGCCCTCGATGGAGTCGGACAGGCAGTGGGTATAATCGTACATTGGATAGATGCACCACCTGTCTCCTGTCCTGTGATGGGGCACGTGCATGATCCTGTAAATAACAGGGTCCCGCATGTTGAGGTTGCCGGAACTCATATCAATCTTGGCCCTGAGAACCCGGCTCCCGTCAGGAAATTTTCCATCCCGCATCTGCCTGAACAGCTCCAGGTTTTCCTCCACGCTCCTGTTTCTGTAGGGGCTCTCCCTGCCAGGCTCGGTAAGAGTGCCCCGGTACTCCCTTATCTCCTCCGGGCTGAGATCACATACAAACGCCTTTCCCCGCCGTATCAGCTCTTCCGCATAGTCATACAGCTTTTCAAAGTAATCTGACGCAAAGTAGAGGTGATCGTTCCAGTCATACCCGAGCCATCTTACATCTTCCTTGATGGATTCTATGTATTCAACCTCTTCCTTGGTGGGGTTCGTGTCATCAAAACGCAGGTGGCAGCGGCCCTTGAATTCGGCTGCAAGTCCAAAGTTCAGCACTATGGATTTGGCATGCCCTATGTGGAGATATCCGTTCGGTTCCGGAGGAAACCGGGTGACTACCCTGCCGTCATTCTTTCCGGCCTTCAGATCCTCGATTATGATATTGCGTATAAAATTCGATACTGGTGGTTTTTTGTCTGACTTCTTCATAAGCCTCTTAAAGGCTGGCCAGCAGCCCCTTTCCATTCATCTCATCAAAGCCCTTGCGTGATATTTGGCAAGCGCTCCTTATCCAGGGTATGTGAACAGAGTTTGCAAAATTGATAACATGAATACGATACCCGGTGACGGGAAACTATACAACGGGGAAACTGTTTAGTGAAGCCGTGGCCAACATGGCCTGAAAACAATCAGCTTCGGTATTTTGCAGCGGCAACAGATGTGACGGCTTTCTTGATTTGCCGTTTGCACTGCATTAACTTCCGTAGCCGTGTCCGCAGCCGGGCCTGGCCCCTGCAATTTTTAAAGGCGGGGGCGTCATGCAAAACCTGTTTTTGCATCCGCCGGGTTCATTTCCGTGCTGGCCTGCCCCTGTCCCGATAAAGGAGAAACCCAATGCTTCAAATAATAGGGTCGGAATATGAAAACGTCGTTGCTGTAAGGGCCACGGGCCTTTTAACCGACCAGGACTACAAACTGTTTGTGCCCGAGCTTGAAAAAATCATAAGGGAAAAGGGGCCGGTTTCCGTCCTTATAGAGTTTGAGAATTTCAGGGGCTGGGAGCCCAAGGCCATGTGGGCCGATTTCAGGACAGGGCTGGAACACGGTGACGACTTTGAAAAAATCGCCATTGTTGGTGAAAAGGCGTGGCATCACCTGTTTGCCGTCATTGCAAAACCCTTTACCTCTGCCGAGGTGCGCTATTTTGATCACAATGAAATCCAGCGGGCATGGGACTGGATCCTTGAAGGGAAAAAGGATGCAAGGAGAGGGAATGACGGCCAGGCTCTCCAGGGTGGCGAGAAAAAGGCCATTACGGCTGTAATTTCCTACAGGCGGATTGTCGTAGCGGTTGATTTTTCACCCCATGCCGAAAAGGCGCTCAACAGGGCGGTTGAGCTGGGAGCGTTGTACGCGGCGGATATAAAGGTCATGCATGCATTCCAAAGCATACTTCCGCATGAGGTTGTGCCGGATGATTTTGCCGGCGTGATTGCGGCCCCTTCCCTCTATGATCCGCAGCTCGACCGGCAGCTTTATGATTCAGCGGTGAAAAGGCTGGAAGAGATGGTCGGGAAGATAGACTACCCGGCGGTTTCATCAGAGGTTATATGGGGTTCGCCCACGCCCGCCATACTGTCCTATGCGGAATCCCAGAACGCCGATCTGATAATAGCGGGTTCACATGGCCGGCGCGGCATTGCAAGGCTTCTCGGATCAACGGCAAACGGGCTCATTCATTCGGCGCGGTGCGATGTGCTTCTGGTAAGGCTGGAGTGAGTTCCGGCGCGGCGGACCCGCCCATTGCCCCTGTTGATGCGGTCGGGCATTTCAGAGTTGGAACAACGCCAAAATCCCGCGGCTGATGCTGGCTGTTTACGGCGACCTGGAGGAAAACATAGTTGAATGATTGAAATTGTATTTATATGGATAGTCACGGCCATCGGCCTATGGATAACATCAAAGATCGTCAAGGGGATAAAGATCAAAAGCACGGCCGGCCTTCTTCTTGCCGCACTGGTGCTCGGTCTTGTGAACAGTTTCATAAGGCCTGTGCTGCTCCTGTTTACCATGCCCATAACCATACTTACTTTCGGCCTGTTTGCCCTGGTTATCAATGCCCTTATGATATTGCTGACCGCTGCAATAGTACCCGATTTCGAGGCAAGAGGATTTGGCTCCGCGCTGATGGCGGCGCTTCTCATGGCGCTTCTTTCCATGTTTGGCCTGCTTGTTTTCGGCGCCCTCTTTGCATCAGGCATGCAGTGGATGTTCTGGCAGGGCAATACGGCAGGGTGCGGAATTGCGATATAGATCAAGGCGGGAGGCAAAATTCCATTGAAACAACACCTGAAAGACACCAGGAGAACGGCGAACATGAAAAACAAGGATAAAGAGTGCGGGAAACCTGAAATCAAGGTGCCGCGCCCGCCGAAGCACCGGCAGAGGCCATTGCCCTGGCAGGCTCCGAAACCTGTTGAAGATGATCCCGGAGCCATGGAGCGGTTGAGGCGTATCATGGAAAGCCCCGGTTACCGCCAGGCCGATGAGGATACAGATTTTCTAGGCCTGAATGAAACAAGGGGAATAAGGCTTCAGCTGGACTATCAGAAGCCCCAGCTCATGCTGGAGCGCAAGGGCGTTGAACACACCATAGTGGTATTCGGCAGCACAAGAATAGTGGAACCTTGTGCGGCAAGGCGCAAATTCGATGAGTACAGAAAGAAGGCTGCCGCATCGCCAGGCAAGCCCGAGCTTGAACTGGCGGTGAAAGCCGCTGGGAGAATAGTCGAAAAGAGCCGTTACTACCAGGTGGCCCGGGAGTTTGGACGCCTGGTGGGCCGGTTTGGCGACGGGCCCGAGGATAATCGCATCATGCTCTGCACCGGCGGAGGACCTGGAATAATGGAGGCCGCCAACCGTGGGGCTTTTGACGTTGGGGCCCGGTCAATAGGTCTGAACATCACGCTGCCACATGAACAGTATCCCAACCCCTATGTTGACCCGGAGCTCTGCTTCAGGTTCCACTATTTCGCAACACGAAAACTTCACTTTCTTCTGAGGGCCAGGGCGCTGGTGGCATTTCCCGGCGGTTATGGCACACTTGACGAGCTGTTTGAGGCCATAACCCTGATTCAGACCCGCAAAATAGATCCAATGCCCGTGGTCCTGGTGGGGGAGGAATTCTGGCGAAGTGCCGTGAATGTGGATTTCCTGGCCCAAGAGGGTGTAATAGACCCGGAAGACCGCGAGCTTTTCTGGTACGCTGAAAGTGCAGAAGAGATATGGGACAGCATCCTGCACTGGTACAGGGAGGCAGGAAGGCCCCTGTCTGTTTCTGACAGCCGGTAAGGGAAACCTGGCCCAAAGGCCGTCCTGTCAGCAGGCTCCGCAAGCAGTATGGCTGCACGCCTTCAGGCATGCAAAACAGCGTGCAGCCGCGTTGACGTCCTGATTCATAAACTTTTTCTTGCCATAACTACAGTGTGTTGATATTTTTTTTCATTTTCACATGGTGGACGCTTCCCCGGTTCCGGGCTGCGACATAATCTATCAGGGCAGAAAATGGACCGCTGGCAGGCGATAGAACAGGCGAGAAAGATACTGGGGTTGCCCACGCAGGTGACCCGCGCCCAGATACGCGATGCATACCGTGAAAGATGCAGGCAGCTGCATCCCGATCTTAACATGGACAGGGACACCTCTGATGAAATGAACCTGGTCAATGCATCGTACGCCCTGCTCATGGAATATGCCGACGAATATACAATTCAGCTTGAGCCGAATGAATTCGGCATGACGGACGAGGAGTGGTGGATGCACAAGTTCGGCCAGGATCCGGTATGGCATACCTCTGAAGAGGAGTAGAACAATGGCATTGATAGTACAGAAATTCGGTGGCACGTCAGTGGCAGACTGCGAACGCATAAAGAATGTCGTGCGCAGGGTTATCGCCACCAAAAAGAAGGGGAATGACATGGTTGTAGTGCTCTCCGCAATGGCCGGGCAGACCAACCACCTGATATCCCTTGCGCAGGAGATGCAGGAGTTCCCCCATCCAAGAGAGATGGATGTCCTGCTCTCTACCGGCGAGCAGGTCACCATAGCCCTGTTCTGCATGGCCGCCAGGGAGATGGGAGTCGAGGCCGTATCCTTTCTCGGTCACCAGATACCCATACGCACGGATGACGCGCACACACGGGCGCGGATAGAGGATATTGACGCGGAAAAACTCAAGGCGGTCCTGAAAGAGGGACAGATTGCAGTGGTTGCCGGATTCCAGGGAGTTACGGGTACAGGCGACATAACCACCCTCGGGCGGGGCGGTTCGGACACAACGGCCGTGGCCGTGGCCGTGGCGCTGGATGCCAACCTGTGTGAAATTTTTACAGACGTTGACGGCGTATATTCAACAGACCCCAATATATGTGCCACGGCAAGAAAACTCGACAGGATTTCATATGAGGAGATGCTTGAAATGGCGAGTCTCGGCGCCAAGGTGCTGGAAATCCGTTCGGTTGAATTCGCCATGCGGTACGCAATGCCACTGCATGTAAGATCAAGCTTTACAGATACGCCTGGCACCATGGTGGTGAAGGAGGATGCAACAATGGAAAATATTCTGGTTTCTGGAGTAACCTATTCACGGGATGAGGCGCGCATAACCATAAGCAAGGTGCCTGACAGGCCCGGTATAGCCGCTGCCATTTTCAGGCCCATCTCCGATGCCGGCATGGTTGTTGACATGATTATCCAGAATGCCAGGGCAGGGGACCTTACGGACATGACCTTCACCGTTCCGAGGGCCGACTACCGTCAGACCATGGAACTTGTAAAGCGGGTTGCCTCCAAGATAGGCGCTGAAAATGTCGCGGGTGACGACTCAATAGCAAAAGTGTCAATTGTCGGCGTTGGCATGAGAAATCACTCCGGAGTTGCGGGAAGGATGTTTGAGATTCTGGCAAGCCACGGTATCAATGTGCTTATGATAAGCACCTCGGAAATAAAGATATCCTGCGTAATCGAGGAAAAATTTACCGAACTGGCTGTAAGGGCCCTTCACGACGGATTTGAACTGGACAAGGGGCCTGCCACATAGAAAGGCCTTGAAGCACTGGTGCGCGCCATGAGAAAAATAGAAATATATGATACCACCCTGCGGGACGGGACCCAGGCGGAAAACTTTAACCTCTCGGTTGAAGACAAACTTCGCATAGCCCAGCGTCTTGACGGGCTTGGCATCGACTACATAGAGGGTGGATGGCCCGGCTCCAACCCCAAGGATCAACAGTTTTTCAGTGAAATCAAAAACTGTCCCCTCAAGCATGCCCGTATTGCCGCCTTTGGCAGCACCCACATGGCCAAACACCAGGCCCACGAAGACCCCAATCTCAAGGCCCTGGTTGATTCAGGCGCCCCGGTGCTTACCATCTTTGGAAAGAGCTGGGATGTGCATGTGCGGGATGCGCTCCGCATATCACTTGAGCGCAACCTTGAGCTTATCCGCGACTCCCTTGCCTTTCTCAAGCAGCACTGCGAGACCCTGTTCTACGATGCAGAGCACTTCTTCGACGGCTTCAAGGGTGACAGGGCCTACGCCATAGAAACCCTGAAAAAGGCAGTTGAGGGGGGCGCCGAGTGCCTGGTGCTGTGCGATACAAACGGCGGCACAATGCCGGGGGAGATAATGGATATTATTGCCGCGGTCCAGGGAGAGCTTGGCCAGGATGTACCCCTTGGGGTGCATTGCCACAATGACTCGGAGGTCGCGGTCGCCAACTCCATTCTTGGCGTCCAGGCAGGGGCTGTGCAGGTCCAGGGCACAATGAACGGTTTTGGGGAGAGGTGCGGAAATGCCAACCTCTGTTCAATTATTCCGGCCCTTACCCTCAAGCTGGGCATGGAATGCGAGGCTGGCAAAAACCTGTCCGCACTTACGGCAACCGCAAGGTTTGTCTTTGAGATTGCCAACCTCCAGCCCAACAAGTACCAGCCCTACGTCGGCGCAAGCGCTTTTGCGCACAAGGGGGGCATCCATGTAAGCGCGGTTCAGCGGAATCCCGAGACCTACGAGCATATCAAGCCCGAACTGGTGGGAAACATTCAGCGCATACTTGTTTCCGACCTGGCCGGCAAGAGCAATGTCATTGCAAAGGCCAGGCAGTTTGGCCTGGATATCGAGTCTGACGACCCTGTTGTAATGGACATAGTATCGAGGCTCAAGGAGCTTGAAGCCCAGGGTTTCCAGTTTGAAGGCGCCGAGGCCTCTTTTGAGCTTCTCATGCGCACCGCAATGGGAGCCCGCAAAAAATACTTCGATCTTATGGGGTTCCGTGTCATAGACCAGAAGAGCCGCGAAGATGAGCCGCCCCAGGCCGAGGCAACGGTTATGGTGCGTGTTGGCGGCAAGGTTGAGCATACCGCGGCTGTGGGCAACGGGCCGGTAAACGCCCTTGACAACGCCATAAGAAAGGCGCTTGAGACCTTTTATCCGCAGCTCAGGGAGATGAGTCTGCTGGACTACAAGGTGCGGGTGCTGCCGGTAAGCCCCGGAACCGGTGCGAAGGTGCGGGTGCTCATCGAATCTTCAGACGGGCGTGACAAGTGGGGCACGGTAGGCGTATCAACCGACATTATCGAGGCAAGCTGGCAGGCCCTTGTTGATGGAATCTGTTACAAACTGCTCAAGTCAGAAGATTCATCATGCTGAATCCTGCGGTGGCGCCGGCAGGGACACATTGACACTTTCCCTGGCCACGCTCCTGATTCTTCTGGCGGTGCTGTGCCTTATTGATCTGGCCAGACTGCATGTTGCGGAAAATTCCGGTAACGGTGCCGTTTATGCAACAATGCCGGATTCCTGTGCTGAAATTGACAGCTTGGAATTTCCCGCAGCGGCCCTTCTCTGTTTCAGGCCCATTGATATCAACTCGGCCTCACTTGAGGAACTTGTGCTTCTGCCTGGCATAGGCTTGAAAAGCGGGGCTGAACTGTTGAATTTCAGGATGCGGCGTGGTTTCCTTCTCACCGTGGATGAGATAGACGCACTGGACGGACTTCCAGCGTCCAGATACAGGTCCGTTAAGACGCTTTTGACAACCATACCCTGGAACGAGGTGAAACAAAAATGAGTGTTCAGACAGCAAAGGTAATTGCAATGGCCGGCAAGGGTGGCACGGGCAAGACCACCACCACCGCGCTTCTGATAAAATACCTTGTGGAAAGGGGGCTTACCCCTGTAATGGCTGTTGACGCCGATGCCAACGCAAACCTGAACGAGCTGCTGGGGCTGGAGGTGGACACCACCATGGGGGAGATACGTGACCGAATGAAGACCGATACCCCCCAGGGCATGACCAAGAGCGAATTCATGGAAATGCATATCGCCCAGGCCATCATAGAGTCAACCGGATACGATCTGCTGGTAATGGGCCAGCCCGAAGGCCCCGGATGCTACTGCATGGCCAACTCCATACTTGCCCAGGTCATGGAGGGCCTTGCCAGGAGCTACCGCTACATGATTGTCGATAACGAAGCGGGAATGGAACACCTGAGCAGGCTGAACCTCAGAAATATCCATACCCTTTTCGTGGTATCAGACCCCTCTGCCAGAGGTGTTCTCACCGCGGCCCGCATAGCAGACCTTACAAACTCCCTGGGAGTAGAGGTGGAAAACAAGGTCCTCATGGTGAACCGGGTGCCTCAGCCCGTGCCCGAGGCCCTTGACAACCATGTAAAAGAGGCTGTGGCCAAGCCAGACCGCAAGTTTGGCGGATATATTCCTGCAAGTGATGAGATATTTGATGCTGAAATGGCCCAGAAATCCCTGCTTGAACTTCCTGAACAGACAGAGGCGGTGAAGGCCGCCTGGTCGGTTTTTGAAAAATACCTTAATTAGGGCGCAGCCTGTTTTCAGCCGCTTGAAGCATAGTAGGTATGGATTGCGCCCCCTGTATTGTATCCTCAGCACTCTGTAAACAGAGAAGGGAAGCATATTCGCCGGTTTGTTGAAACCTTACTAACCTATGGCTAATTTAGAATATTTACAGGATAAAAAATGATTACTCTGCTTGATTACGGGGCGGGCAACGTCCGGAGTGTAATTAACGCCATTGAATCCCTTGGAGAAAGTGTCAGGCCCGTAAGGACAGGGGAGGATATACTGTCTGCGGAAAAACTCGTATTTCCGGGTGTCGGGGCCTTTGGCAGCATGATGGAAATACTGAACAGCAAGGGACTTGCCCAACCCCTTAAGGACTACCTCGAACAGAACAGGCCGTTTCTTGGCATCTGCCTGGGACTTCAGGCCCTTTTTGAGGGCAGTGAAGAAGCCCCTGGCATTAAGGGCCTTGGATTTCTCAGGGGAGAGGTCAGGCGGTTTTCAACAGAACTGGCCGTTCCCCAAATCGGCTGGAACGGCATAAGGATTAAACAGCCCTGCGGCCTGTTCAACGGTCTTTCAGGCGAGGAAAAGGTCTATTTTGTCCACTCCTACCATATTGACCCGGAGGACAGCTCCGTAATCCTAACCACCACGGACTATGGATATGAGTATGCCTCCAGCATTAAAAAGGGGAACGTGGTGGCAACACAGTTTCACCCTGAAAAAAGTGGTAAGACCGGGCTTAAAATACTGGAAAATTTCATTGCAGGAGCAGAATCTGGCTCGATTCCTGCCCTGTGCCCGGTGCAGACCAGACTCGCAAAGCGTGTGATTGCCTGCCTGGATGTCCGGGCCAATGACGCCGGAGACCTGGTTGTCACAAAGGGCGATCAGTACGACGTTCGGGAAGAGGGGGAGGTGCGCAACCTCGGCAAGCCGGTGGAGCTTGCAAGGCGCTACTATGAAGAGGGGGCGGATGAAATCACCTTTCTGAATATTACCGGATTCAGGGATTTTCCTCTGAAGGATATGCCGATGCTGGAGGTTCTCAGGCAGACCTCAACAAATGTCTTTGTGCCCCTTACTATCGGCGGGGGCATACGTGATTACACTGACCGGAGCGGAAAAACATGGTCTGCCCTGGAAGTCGCCGCCGAGTACTTCAGGTCAGGCGCTGACAAGATATCCATAGGAAGTGACGCGGTTCTCATAGCCCTTGATTACCTGAAAACCGGAAAGGCGTCAGGCAAAAGCTCCATTGAGGAAATAGCAAGGGTTTACGGGAACCAGGCCGTGGTCATATCGGTTGACCCCCGCAGGGTATATGTGAAAAGCCCTGACGATACCCCTCACAGGACCATTGAGACAGTAATTCCGGGACCGGATGGTGAAAAATACTGCTGGTATCAGTGCACCATCAAGGGAGGGCGTGAGGGTTGCGATCTTGACGCCATTACCTTTGTAAAAATATGTGAAAAACTTGGAGCCGGAGAGATACTGCTGAACTGCATTGACAGGGACGGGACCAACTCCGGGTTTGACATAGAGTTGATTAACGCGGTAAAAGCCGCTGTTTCCATACCCGTGATCGCCTCAAGCGGGGCTGGTTCAGCGGATCATTTTGTGGAGGTTTTCCGGAAAACAGAAGCGGAATCAGCACTTGCGGCAGGTATCTTTCACAGAAGAGAGGTGCCCATACAGGAGGTAAAGCTTGCCATGAAGGAGGCGGGAATCGAGGTCCGGCTCTGAAATGCAGGCTGTTCGCGCCCGAGGCCCCAATTTCGGCTGAAAAACAGGACTTGACAACTTGGGGCCTGCAAATTTTAATACCCTCCGCGTGCCGAAGTGGCGGAATTGGTAGACGCGCTAGATTCAGGATCTAGTGAGCAAACCGCGCTCGTGGGAGTTCGAATCTCCCCTTCGGCACCATCTTTTTTCATTCCTCTTGTTACATCCCGTTCACCGCATCAGAAAGCAAATCACTCTCCGCCTCCAGAAATAAAACAGAAGAATTTGCATGGTGTAACCGATCAGTCGGCACGGTGCTGAAATTGCGCCTGCATTCATGCCGCTTCCGCCTGGCAGTGC
>JALVQQ010000212.1 GCA_027025395.1 Deltaproteobacteria bacterium
TTGAGGGGAGCTATTTTCGCAAAAACCGCAAATTCGCCTATATTGCAATGTACCTTCTGGCTGTCATGCTGGTTCCTGCTGATTTTTTTTCACAGCTTCTCCTTGCCCTTCCGCTTGCCGGGGTTTATGAAACAGGTATATTTTTGGGCACACTGCTCTCGAGGCAGGCTGCTGAGTAGTTACGCACCGGACAAATCGGTCTTTTTGCAAAAACAGAACCGAAAAACTCTCCTGCGCCTTGCCATTGAGCCCTGCGCCGGCCTGGCTGTGCAACAGCAACTTTAAAGTTCATGAAAATTCAGGGGTAAACATACATGCCTGGCAACACATTTGGACAGATATTCCGCATAACCACCTGGGGCGAGTCTCACGGCCCGGCACTTGGGGTTGTCATTGACGGATGCCCGCCGGGACTGCCGCTCACCCAGGAGGCTATTCAGGAATCACTTGACAAAAGACGTCCCGGCAAGGGCGGGGCGGCCGAAACCACGAGAAAGGAGCCTGACAGGGTTGAAATACTTTCAGGGACGTTCCGGGGCCTTACCACTGGAACGCCCATATCCCTGCTAATCAGGAACAGGGATGCCAAAAGCAGCTCATACTCGGATATTGAACGGATCTTCAGGCCGGGACATGGAGATTTCACCTATCTGAAACGGTACGGGATAAGAGACCACAGGGGCGGCGGGAGATCATCCGGGCGAGAAACCGCCGCGCGGGTGGCGGCCGGCGCCGTGGCCCAGGTCCTGCTCGACAGCGTCGGGATCGACGTATCCGCCTATACCGTTGCCCTGGGCGGCATTACAGCTCGTCTCAGAAACATGGAAGAGATAGAACATAACAGGCTCTTCTGTCCTGACAACAATGCGGCCGTCAAAATGGAGGAAAGGGTGGCTGCGGCAAGAAAAGCCGGAGATTCACTGGGAGGCGTGGTTGAAATATCCGCAACCGGAGTGCCGGCCGGGCTGGGAGAGCCGGTTTTCGACAAACTCGATGCATCCCTCGCCAGCGCGCTGATGTCCATCGGAGCTGTCAAGGGCGTGGAGATCGGGGCCGGGTTTGCAGCCGCGGCCATGAAGGGCTCTGAAAATAATGATCCTCTGTCTCCCGAAGGTTTTAAAAAAAATGACGCAGGTGGCATACTTGCCGGCATATCCAACGGTGAGCCCATAATCGCGAGGGCAGCCATAAAACCCATTCCTTCAATATCCATCGAGCAGGATACAATAGACATAGATGGCAATCCGGTAAAACTCAGGGTCAAGGGGCGGCACGACATATCGGCCATTCCGCGCATAGTGCCTGTTTGCCAGGCCATGGTCCGGCTTGTTCTTGCGGATCACCTGCTTCGCACAAGAACCCTTGGCCGCAATTCTGCTTGAATATTTTTCAGAAAGAGAATGAACCGTGAATGATTTAGCAATTTCTCCGGCAGGGCCCAGCCCGTCCATAGGCATTGTTGGGGGCAAGGGCCGTATGGGCAAATGGTTTTCCGCATTTTTCAGCCAGGCCGGATTTGAAGTCATGATTTCGGACATTGACACGGAACTTACCCCCGAAGACCTGGCAAGAAGGTGTGACATTACCGTTCTGTCCCTCCCAATGGAGATATTTCCGGACGTGGTCAGACAGATAGGCCCTGTGATGCCTGATGCAGCGCTGCTTACAGACCTCTGTTCATTAAAGCAGACCCAGGTACAGTGCATGCTTGATCACACCTCGTGCAATGTTGTTGGCACGCATCCTCTCTTTGGCCCGGCGGAACGATCGATTCAGGGACGCAGGGTTGCCATCTGTCCCGGCAGGGGCCAACGGTGGCTTGTGTGGTGGGAGGCCCTCTTCCGCTCCCGCAAGGCCAAGACCACCATTTTTTCACCAGAAGAGCATGACCGCACAATGGCCTGGGTTCAGGCCCTGAACCATTTTATCCTGCTCTGCCTGGGAAAGGCCCTGGAAGAAGACGGGATCAACCTCAACCATGTAATGGAGCTTGCGACACCCAGTTTTGAGCGTCAGCTTCATATTCTGGCACGGCTCTGCCACCAGGACCCGGAACTATACGCAACCATCCAGTTGGGCAACCCGTACACCGGATCTGCAATAGAAACCTTTAACAAGTATGCGCGCCAGCTCATGGAGATATTGTCCGGTCGCAACAGGAGGGAGTTCATTTCCATGTTCAGGGAAGTACAGGAGCTGGGCCCGTACCTTCTCAAGCACTTTGAAGAAGAGCATTGATTCTTGCCGGCTGAAATACCTGACATGAAACCACTACCAGCATGGATATCTGTCTGCAGTGAAGGCGTGCATATTGCCGTTTATGCCCAGCCCGGGGCTTCCCGCACGGAAATTTGCGGGGTTCATGATGGACGTCTTAAAATAAAGGTCCAGGCCCCCCCGGTGGAGGGTGCGGCGAACAGACAACTTCAAAAATTTTTACAAAAAAAATTAAAACTATCAAGAAAGAGCATTATCCTGTCAAGAGGCGACAAGAGCCGACAAAAAACCTTCCTTGTCAAAAAGGCCTCGCCTGATGAGATAATTGCGGCGCTCTCCTCCTGAAGCAGCGGCACCGGTCAACCTTCCAGCCCTCCATGCCCTCCGGCAGGCCGGACAATCAAACATAGCACTTCCCGGTGGAAGTTTCCCTTTCGGATTGCCCGGTTACCATAACCTTCGGCTGTCTTTCAATTGAACCCCGCAGACATGCCCGTGCCTGCGCCTACCTTAATCGCGGCCAGTTCCTGCCACACGGAACAAGGGCCGGCCTTAATTTCATTTTTTCCCTGTCCGTACCGATAAGGAAGAAAGGCACAGCGGTTGCTCCAATTTAACCGCCTACCGTCACATTACTGAGGGATATAAAGGAAAACATAAATCAGCAGAGGTTGAATCATGCCTGTTTACATATGGGAATACAGAAACAAGAGTGGAATGAAGATAAAGGACGAGATCGAGGCCAAGGATGAAAAGACTGCCTTGATGCTTTTGCGGAGGAGAAACATCACTCCCACCAAGATCAGGGAAAAACCCAAGGATCTTTTTGAAAACATCGCCTTTTTCCAGCCCAAGGTAACCACCAAGGATGTTGTTATATTTACACGGCAGCTCTCAACCATGATTGACGCCGGCCTGCCCCTGGTCCAGTGCCTGGACATTCTTTCCTCACAGCAGGAGAATCCCACATTCAAGAAAATCCTCAGGGAAGTGAAAAATGAGGTGGAGAGCGGACTCACCCTTGCCGAGGCCCTCCGCAAGTACCCCAAACAGTTTGACAAACTTTACTGCAATATGGTGGCTGCCGGCGAAATGGGTGGTATCCTGGATGACGTACTCAGAAGGCTTGCCACCTACCTTGAAAAAGCCGAGGTTTTAAAGGCAAAGATCAAGAGCGCCTTGAACTATCCGGTCATCGTTCTGGCAATTTCGGCTGCTGTTATAGGCATCATCATGGTATTTGTCATTCCTGTTTTCGCAAAAATGTTCGAGGGCAGCGGCCAGGCCCTGCCGGCGCCCACCCTGGCTGTCATGGCAATGAGCAACTTTGTCAAATCCTACTTCTTTGCCATTATCGCAGGAATTGTCATAATCATCACTGCCTTTAAAAAATACTACCAGACCGACAAAGGGAAACTGGTAATAGACAGGCTTGCCCTTATGGCTCCGGTCTTTGGCCCCTTGATCAGAAAGGTGGCGGTGGCAAAATTCGCCCGCACCCTTGGCACACTCATCAACAGCGGCGTGCCCATAATCGAGGCGCTGAATGTAGCTGCCGGAACCGCAGGCAACAAGGTTGTTGAAAATGCCATCAAGGATGTCAAAATGAGCATCAGTGAAGGACGGACAATAGCCCAGCCCCTTCAGGAAAGCGGAATTTTCCCTGGCATGGTTGTGCAGATGATATCCGTAGGCGAGACTACCGGCGCGCTTGACGCCATGCTTGGCAAGATCGCGGACTTCTATGATGAAGAGGTTGATGCCGCGGTAGAAGGCCTTACCTCAATGATTGAGCCCCTGATGATTACATTTCTTGGAGGCTTCATCGGCGGTATCATTGTGGCCATGTACCTGCCCATATTCAAGATGGCAGGTGCAATCGCGGGTTGATTAAGGCACAAGAAAAGCCCTGTGTCACTGTTTGATGCGCACAGGGCTTTTTTTATTTTTTATTCAGTGTTTGTTACCACCAGCAGACGGTCTTGTCTGCCTCAAATATCTTCTGTACGAGGACATCGTAATCTGGATTGTCCTCATACAGCTTGAACTCGTCCGCCTCACGGTCGCGATTAAGGATTTCGACCAGTGTCTTTACATCATCGTTAGGCTCTGAGCGGTAAACCTGCAATATTTTCATGGCTATATCTCCTTGCTCACTTTACTCCGCACATGCTGGCGGGGGCTCCTTGGTCTGTTTGGGCAGGCCATAGGGGATTATTACATCAGCATCCCTCATTCTTTCACCAAGCTCCTTGATATCAATGTTGGTGATCTCCACACCCTCTGGCAGGTCTGATGGAGCTTCCGCGCCACAGCTGAAAACCTCGCCTTCCATATCGGCGATCCAGGCGATATTTTCAGAAACGTATTCGGTAAACTGCGGGAACTCTCCGTTCATTATAACCGGGTATCCATAATGATTTTCAACTGCAAGTCCCAATGCCGAACGGATACCGTCGTTATAAAAACGGTTTGCAACAAGTATGTAAACCTTTAATGATTCCATTTGTCATAACTCCTTACATTACGATGTACTTACCGCATTCGTCCAGAAGGGCGCCGTGATAGGCCTGGGTTCTCATCTGCTTGGGTGTAAGGCCTGCGGGTATGTCCTTTTCGGAATCGTACCCTTCACAGGTATAGCTGTCAGCACAGATTGCGATATCCTCTTCCCCGCACAGTTCGGCCAACCCCTTGAAGCGGGGATCCTTGGTAAGATGGATGGACTTGTAGGTAAAGAATATCATGGGCTTTTTCCCAGCCCTTACACACGCCTCAGCAAGCCCGACCACATGAGTCATATGCTGGGGTGAAGTTACGAAAATAGCCAGTTTGTTTGGATCGGCAGCCATTTTTGGTGTCCTCCGTCAAAATTTTAAGCGTTCCGGATATAAACCGGCAGTAATACTGCCGGTTTATCGGATTTCCCTGAATTACTTCTTTTTCACGTAAAAACGGATAAAGCCTGAATCTTCCTTCTCGCCAAGGTACTCATGGCCTGAGCGGGAACACCAACCCGGTATATCGTTACGTGAACCAGGATCAGTGCCAAGTACCTCAAGGATCTCGCCTGAGTTGATCTTCTCGATCTCTTTTTTGGTCCTGAGAAGAGGCATGGGGCAGCTCAACCCCTTTGCATCCAGTGTGCGTGCTACTTCCAACCCGTCGGGGGCCTGTTTGATGTCGCTCATAATTCCTCCTTGTTTAAGTTAGTAATCTTTAGAAATTAATTCCCTGAAAACTTATATCTGTTTACATCTCAACGATGAGTTTTCCGCTGTCTTCATTCCAGGTTACAACAAGATACCACAGGGCCATGATGGCACATATAAGAATGATGGTTCCGGTGTAACCCAGAACATCCGGAAGATATACATAGCTTCCCAGTTTACCGCTTGCCTCAAGCTCCATGTCCCTGAAGTAGTTTGTCATAATGGAGTTGGTAATTCCAAAAAAGGGCACAACCAGCCAGAGCTTGATCTGGCCCTCGCCAACACGCCACAGGGTGCCGGAGCCGCATCCCCCTGCCAGCATTGCGCCGAATCCAAATATAAAGCCGCCCACTATGGAACCCCAGCCGAATGTGCCTCGTACATAGTTGATGGTGGCAAGCACCGGCTCGCCATCCGCTCTCATGGGCACCTCGTACTTGAGAACTGCGGCGCCTACCGCAACCACGGCAATACTGAGGGCAACTGACTTCGCAAGTGTGCAGTCACCGGTCATGTGAGGCTCACGGAACCCCTGCACCATGCACCAGCGTCCGCGCTGCATTGTGTATCCAAGCGCTGCGGAAATCACGAGTATGCCGCAAAGAGATGCTACATAGTCACTGTCGGCCACGGCATACTTGTTGGCCCCCCATATCAGGACTGCCAGAGTGATAATGCCCAAAATGACCTTGACCGCATAGGGGAAATCTATGGTCCTGGCGCCGCCACTTCCCCAGGAGATGTGCTCCATCTCCCAGTATATGTACTTGAGGCCCAGGATAACGCCGGCAACCAGGCCTGCCCACATGGTGAATCCGTTTGCGGCAAGATTGCCAATGGCGTTGTACATGCCGCCTACGTTGCACCCGCCAGCCAGGGTAGAGCCTATGCCCATCAGGATACCAGCCACGATTCCCTTGCACATTTCAAGCACGGGAGGAATACGAATGGCGAAATCATTGCCAAGACAGGCTGACAAAAAGGCCCCGGCCACAAATCCGATGCCAATCACAGAACCGGAATTCATGAGAATTCCCTTGGGGGCTTCATCGTAAAACTCACCAAAAAATCCCCATTCGGCACCACTGAAATGGGCTATTCCATAAAGAATCCAGTCACCCCAGTTTCTTATGGCGCCCACAGCTCCCCAGGGACGCCACCAGGCCATTATAAGAACACTGAACAATCCCACGAGAATGCCAGCCACGGTGGCATTCCATTCCGTCTGGCACAGGATTTTGTATAAATCCTTGACCTTGTTTGTAAAAATGCTTTCCTCACTCATTTATGATATTCCTCCCCGATAAGAAAATTGAATGCGGTTTCGTACAGGCTTGTGACCAGCTCCCCGTTACCTCCCGGGCCGGGACAATTCAACGGTTGCACCCCGATGCAAATGACTATATCCTGTTGCGGCATACAGCCAGAGGCAGACCCCCGCTAAACGAGGACCAGCACCACACCTGACCCGTCGCATGGCGACCGGATGGCCCATGCACTGCCTGTTACCGCAAATAGAGCAGAGAACAGATTTGCAAACCAAACGGTCTGTACCAAAATTAGCACACTGTGTCAAGCTTTAATTGAATGGCGATTCATAATTTCACCTTTGTTTATCATGCTAAAATTACAAAATAAACCTGGGTCCTAACAAAGTAAGTACAAGGAGTCATTTCCATGCTGTTCACCATGAAGACTGTCATATTGCTGTTTGTCGCTTTGCTGCTGACACCGCCACTTGCCGCCAGCGCCAGGGAGAAACTTCCGTCGCTCCAGACCAGGGTGCTCAAGAACGGGCTTCAGGCGGTTGTCAGGGAGAGCCACCGCGCACCAGTGGTGGCGGTCCAGATCTGGGTCAAGGCTGGCAGCGCCTACGAAACAGACGCCGAGGCAGGCATCACCCACCTCATAGAACACATGATTTTCAAGGGCACCGAGACCAGAGGGCCAGGCGCAATTGCCGCTTCCATAGAGGCCCTTGGCGGCACCATCAACGCCTACACGTCTCTGGACTACACGGTTTATCACTGTGTGGTGCCCAGGGAGTACCTTGAAACCGCCCTGGATGTCCTGTCAGACGCCATTTTTCATTCCACATTTGACCCGAAGGAGCTTGAAAAAGAAAAAAAGGTGGTGCTTGAAGAGATAAGAATGCGTAATGACCAGCCAAGAACAAGGCTTTACCAGCTGGTTATGAAAACCTCCTATGAAGCCTATCCCTACCGCAGGCCTGTTATAGGCTATCCGGAAACGGTCAACTCCTTCACAAGGGAGGACATAAGAACCTACATGGCCAGAAGATACCGTCCCGGCCAGATGGCTGTGATTGTGGCAGGCGACTGCCAGGCCAGGGATGCGCTGGCCGCCATTGACAAATATTTCGGCAGCGCCCCGGCGGAAAAGCCTGAAAACATCCAATTTCCGGAAGAACCGCCTCAGAAGTCCCCCAGGATCGCTGCCGAAACCATGGAAACGGCAGAGGGATATCTGGGAGTTGCATTTTCCGGGGCACCGTCGTTCAACAGCGGCCAGGCCCCTGCCGCGGATGTTCTTGCTGCCCTGCTGGGAAGCGGCGAAAGCTCCAGGCTGGCACTCAGCCTCAAGGACGGGAAACAGCTTGTCCACTCCGTTGATGCCTCGGCATTCACGCCGGCGGGACCGGGCCTTTTTGAATTTTTTCTTACACTCAAGCCGGAAAATGCACAGGCAGCCATCACCGAGCTGTTCAAGGAACTTGAACGTATAAAAAACGGAAACATAACTGCTGAAGAGCTGGAAAGGGCGCGGATTCAGGTGGAAACTTCCTTTGTTTACAGCCAGGAGACAATGGAGGGCGAGGCCCGCAAGGCCGGCGTCTTCACCACTCTGGCCGGTGATCCCCTGGCGGAAAAAATCTACCTGAAAAGGATAAGGGCTGTTGCGGCATCTGATCTGAAAAAAATGGCAGCATCAATTTTCAATCTGAACAATGCCAATATTGCCATGGTGATGCCTGAAGACAGGGTTCCTGAAATCCGCCTCGACTTTGAATTTTCACCATCAGAGCCGCAGAATCAGGAGACGGCGCCTGTTCCCGTAACGGATGTGGAGACAAATTACAGTGAAGATCTGGCCCATCCGGTAAGAAAGGTCACTCTCTCAAACGGGCTTACGCTTCTCATAGAATCGGCGCCGGAGGTCCCCACCGTATCAGTAAGGCTGGTATGCCTTGGCGGCGTCCGGTACGAGACTCCCGGGACCAACGGCATTTTCAACTTCCTCGCATCTGCCTGGAACAAGGGAACCGTTACAAGAAACGCCCGCACAATAGCGGCTCTTGTCGAGGGAATGGGGGGGCGCATCAACGGCTTCTCCGGCCAGAACACCTTCGGGCTTGAGGCGCGCTTCCTCACCCAGGGTCTTGACCGTGCACTTGATATCTTTTGCGACATACTTCTGCATCCCACCTTTCCAAGGGAAGAGATTGAAAAACAGCGCACGCTCATTCTTGCGCGCCTCAAGAAGCAGCAGGACTACCTTCCCGGCGTGGCCATTCGTGAATTCAGGCGCCTGCTCTTTGCTCCGCATCCCTACAGCATGAATCCCCTCGGAACCCCTGAAACAGTAAAGGCCTTCCAGCCCGAGGATATAAGGGCGGCGTACAGGAAATTCCTTTCGCCTGACCGCACTGTAATAGCTGTTGTGGGTGACGTTGATCCAAGCTACATGACCTCAAGGCTTGAGCAGTTGCTAGGAAACTGGAAAGCTAACCAGGAATTCATGCTGCAATCGCCCCCTCCGCCCGCCCCGCTTGAATCACCCCGTTCCATCACGCTCAAGCGTGAAAGCCAGCAGACCCACGTGGTGCTCGGTTTCATGGGCACAACGGTTAACAGTCCTGACCGGTACGCCCTTGATGTGCTGGGGGCGATACTTTCGGGGCAGGGAGGGCGCCTGTTCAGAAACCTCCGTGACAAGGAAAGCCTTGCCTACTCTGTTACCTCACTGGACACGCCTGGACTTGATTACGGCTCATTCGCCTTCTACATAGGCTGCGCTCCAGGCAAGAAAAACCAGGCCCAGAAAGCGCTCTGGCGGGAAATATACAGTATCATAGGTGACCCGCCGGACCGGGAAGAGCTTGAAAGGGCCAGAAACTGGCTTGCCGGAAGGCATGAAATCGGGCTTCAGACCCATGGCGCAAAGGCGCTGGACATGGCCCTCAATGAACTGTATGGCCTAGGATATGACTATTCTCCCAGGTACGTCAGAAAGATAAAGGAAGTAACCAGGGCACAGGTCTATGACGCGGCGAAAAAATTCCTGAACACAAGCGCCTATGTCCTGGTACTGGTCGGCCCTTGACCCTTCTCCCGCAATGATCAAACACATAAGCCTGATTATAAAGAAAGATGCGCCCCGGCCGGTTGCCGCGGCAAAAAGGCTGGAAGAGTACCTCTCCGGGCGGGACATAACCATCACCAGGGAAACTGTTTCAGCCAAAAGCCAGGCGGTGGTTGTAATCGGCGGCGACGGCACGCTTCTCCACGTGGCTGGCCTGGCGTTTCATTTCGGCCTTCCGCTTCTTGGCATCAATGCCGGATCACTGGGGTTCATAACAGAAATAATGCTGGATGAAATGGAGCCGGCCATTGACGCGCTAATCGAAGAGCGCTTTGAACTTGACCGCCGCATGATGCTGGCGGTCACTGTCAAAAGTGAACAACATGATGATTTTCACTACTTCGCACTGAATGACGTTGTAATCACCAAGGGCGCCATGGGGCACATGATCACGCTTCCGGCCTGGGCAGGGGATTCGTTCCTGAGCTCATACCGTGGTGACGGCCTTATAACCGCCACTGCCACCGGGTCCACGGCATACAACCTGTCGGCAGGCGGGCCTATCATGCATCCTCAACTTGAGGCAATGGTCATAACCCCCATCTGTCCATTTGCGCTGAGTTCCAGGCCGCTGCTTTTGCCATCGGGCCATGCCGTCACCATTAACATCGATCACGCTCCCGAGGATATCAGCATGGTGGTGGACGGCCAGACGGGCCGGGAGCTGTACGAGGGCGACAGGGTAATCATTGAGAAGGCAAAGGGGTTTCTCAAGCTTATACGCTCGCCGCAAAGAGACTATTTTACCATACTAAGGGAAAAGCTCGGCTGGACCGAGGGGGTAAAGCTGGATACTGCATGATGTTTTCACGGGGCCAGGGCAAAAAAACGGCTGCCGCCGCCTAACTGTCATGCCGCGGCCAATATCCGCATATCAGCCCTTCCCCAGCCTCCGGGGGGATGTTGAGTGCCCTCAGCACCACCGGACCGTCACTGAAAATATCAATAATGTTCGTACAGCAGAATCCCTGGTCAATGCTGAATATGTTATCCATCGGCATTTTCAGCAGTGCCGCCAGGACAACACGGTTGATGCCGCCATGAGCCGCCACTGCCACGGCGCCGCCGGGGTAATCCCGGGGCAGCCTGCCGATCAGGGGCATCACCCTTTTCCTTACATCGCTTATGCTTTCTCCTCCAGGGGGACGGTATGTGGCAAGATTGGCCATTCGCCTTCTGAATTCTCCAGGATAAACGCGCTCTATCTCCTGCCATGTAAGCCCTGTCCATTCTCCAAAGTCAACTTCCCGCAGTTCCGGTGCAATGACCGGCTCAAGCCCGTGCATGGAGCCTATCTCCCGGGCAAGAGCCTGGCATCTCGAAAGGTCGCTGGATATGACGGCGCTTATTGACGCACCTGAAAGATTCCTTGCCGCAAGCCTGGTCTGCTCCATGCCCTTCCTTGAGAGCTGAACATCCAGCTGTCCGTAAAAAACTCCCCCGGGGCTTTCAACCGCCCCATGCCTGACCAGAAAAAGGCGGGTAAAATTGCATGATTCCGGACTCATGTCAGACTCCGGGCATTACGCCAATATTGCCGCAGCCCACAGGAACATGGCGGTTTCCGTTATCTCCAAGTGGGCTCCCAGCAGATCACCGGTCACCCCTCCAAACCTGCACCTCATCCACCAGGCGGCAGTCAGGCTGCAGGCTGCCAGCACCCCGGTCATGCTAAGCCCTGAAGCCCCCCCGAGTATCCATGCGGCAGACAGAACTGTCAGAAGGGCGACCGGCATGTACCGCATGGCTTTCCTGCCGGTAAAGGCCTCGCCAAGGCCTCCACCTTTTCTGGCATACCCTGAAAAAGAGCCCAGCAGGTTGATTGCAAAACGGGATAGGCACGGAACAAGCATGAACCAGTTCCATGCGGCATGGGCAGAAAGCTGAACAAGGGCCACGGCCTTGAGCATGAGGACCAGAACCATTGCAAGCACTCCAAGGGCGCCGCTGCTGCTGTCGCGCATGATTTCCAGGGCCCGGTCCCGTGGCATTCCGCTTCCGACTGCATCAAAGGTGTCGGCTACGCCGTCAAGGTGCAGCCCGCGGGTAAGGACGGCCAGAAAGGCCACGTCCAGCACTCCGCATACCGGCACAGGCCACAATCCGCGCGAGGTCCAGTCAAAACCGGCAAGCAGGCTTCCAAGGACCAGACCGGCAAGGGGGAAAAATCCGAGGGCCGAGGAGAGCTGCCGCCGCGTCACCTGCCGAAAAGGCACAATGGTTATAATGC
>JALVQQ010000213.1 GCA_027025395.1 Deltaproteobacteria bacterium
TCGTGAATACGTTTTATGGCCTCTCCAAGCAGAGGGGCAACACTTTCAACCTTTATCTTGGTGCATTTTTTTGCTTCCTCGGAAAGAGGAATAGTATTTGTAACAATTACGGTTTCAAGCGCGGATTTATTGATGCGCTCCACCGCCGGACCGGAAAGCACCGGATGTGTAGAGCAGGCATGCACGGCCTTTGCCCCCTTTTCCATCAGTGCGTCTGCTGCCTTGCACAGCGTTCCGGCGGTATCCACCATATCATCCAGCAGTATGGCCGTCTTGCCCCGGACATCCCCTATCACATTCATGACCTGGGACTCATTGGCCTTTTCACGGCGTTTGTCAATAATGGCCATGCCGACTCCCATGCGTTTGGCAAAGGCCCTTGTCCTCTCGGTGCCACCGGCGTCCGGAGAGACCATGACCACATTGTCGCGATTCTGGAAATCTTTCAACACCTTCAGCAGCACGGGCGCTGCAAAGAGATGATCCACCGGAATATTGAAAAAGCCCTGGATCTGCCCCGCGTGCAGATCCATTGCGAGCACCCGCCTCGCCCCTGCCGTGGTTATTATATCCGCAACGAGTTTTGCTGTAATCGGCACCCTCGGGGCAGCCTTCCGGTCCTGCCTTGCATAACCGTAATAGGGCATGACCGCTGTGATACGCCTGGTTGAAGCGCGCCTCAGGGCATCAACCATTACAAGCAGCTCCATTAGATTCTGGTTTACCGGAGGGCATGTAGGCTGAATTACGAAAACATCCGCGCCCCTGACATTGTCGCCAATCTCCACGAATACTTCGCCATCACTGAAGGTCCTGACCGTGGCCCTCCCAAGCGGCATGCTGAGATAGTCGCATATCTCCTGTGACAGCTCCGGATTGGCATTACCACTGAAAAGTTTGATCTTGTTGATTGACATAATCCCTTGTCTGCTCCCGTCACCATCATGTTGCGCGCCAGCGCCCCTGACTCCGGCTGACACTCACTGAAAACCTGCCGGCGATGAAACAGTAAAAAATCCCGTTCAGCCCCTGTTTTTGATATGGCTGGGGCGGCAGGATTCGAACCTGCGAATGCGGGTTCCAAAGACCCGTGTCTTACCGCTTGACGACGCCCCAGTACAGGAACCCATGATCCAAGCCGAGCGTTTAATGCCCCGCACGACTGTCAAACTTTCTTGTATCTATCCAGTGTATGGTTTATTGGCACCTGAACAGGTGATTTTATCTCTCTCCCGGATTATTGCAAAACGGACCGTGCGGCAAAAGACTACAGAGTCTCCACCGCACATGCTTCAAGCCCCTTTTCATGGGCCATAATACGGGATACAGCCTCTTCCGCGGCTTTTCGTGAAGGAAAAGCGCCAAATACCGTGGAACCACTGCCGGACATCATTGCCGCTTCAGCACCGAGCGAAAGGAGCATCTGCTTGATTTCGCCGATCCTAGGGTACTTCTTCAGGACAGGCTGTTCAAGGTCGTTCCTCCACATCAGGGTGTCTAAGTACGCACGGGCGTCAAAAATAGTGTCCTGATGGCGGGTTGTCAACTCGAAATTCTGATAAGCCCACTGCGTACTCACCCCAAAATCAGGCAGAACGAGCACCAGCCACCGCCTTGGGGTCTCTATCACCCGGACTTCGGTCCCTGTTCCAGTGCCAATTGCCGCTGGCGCATCCAGGAGGAAGAACGGGCAGTCCGCTCCCAGTGAAGCCGAAAGCCCGTGTAGGGTTTCATTGGAAAGTGGTGAATCATAAAGGGCATTAAGGCCCTTGAGCACAGCAGATGCATTACTGCTGCCGCCGCCCAGTCCGCCACCGGCGGGAATTTTTTTTCTGATTGATATTTTCACCCTGGGTTCAATACCCGCCTCATTGCAAAACGCCTCGGCCGCACGGTAAGCGAGATTTCCAGGGCCTGAATCAAGCCATTCGGGACAGCTGATGGATATGCCGTTTTCTCCGCCGACAGCCAGCCCCACAGAGTCATACAGGGCTATTTTCTGAAACAGGGTGCATATAAGATGATAACCATCTTCCCTGCGGCCTGTAATAACGAGGAAAAGATTTACCTTGGCAGGAGCTTGCAGGACTATCTCATTTTGATGCGGCAACGAACTTCACCCTCAGCTCGTACAGGACTCGCCTGAGCAGATTTTCTTCATCCTCGGTAAGATTTCCCCTGGTTTTTTCCTCGAGCATTGCGAGAACGTCTATGGAGTGCCTTGCGAGCACAAGGTCAACGGAGCACTCGGTTTCGCCCGGGCCCGGCATTTCACCCAGATGAACAAGTGCCGATGAGTTGAGCGACAGGACAAAGGTTGAAAAATTTACAGGAGGAAGAGGCGGAATCTCACCATGTTTCCGCCCTTCGGCACCACCCTTTTTGCCATTATTGTTTTCCATTTGTTTTTGCTCTCTCCAGCAGTTGATATGTGTGGACGGGAGTTCGTTTTTATTCAGCCGGAAGCAACGATCCGAATCAGGCCGCCACCGGATTTCACTGGTTTCTTGCCTAAAAACCAGAATTCGAAAAGGTGCCGCAACTGTCCAGCAATGTAACCGGAAAGTTTAGAACAAAAACATATTGCAGGCAAGGGCCCGTGCGGTATTATTCAAGGCTGTAGAGTCTGCAAATCTGCCGAGGACGCGGGGCAGAGGTACTCATTCGCACCCTGCGCGTCAAGCCCGAAAACCGGAATTGTCCGAACTGGATGAAAAAGGAAGGCATCAGAAAACTGTTTCCGCCATCGGCTCTCGATGGCGTATTCCCAAATAGCCAGGCGGCAAAAGGCAGCCCTGCAAGGCTGCACCACTCTTCCAGGCCGGCGCCAGATACCCGGCGCGTTTACAGGGTCTCTGAACTTCTTGACCGGATAAGCCGCACTCTTGACACGGAATACGGCCCTGTCTGGATAGAGGGCGAGATATCCGATTTTACAAGGGCCCCTTCTGGCCACTGCTACTTTACTCTCAAGGATGAATCCGGGTACATCAAGTGCGTCATGTTCCGTAATGCTGCACGGAAGTGCGGCATTAAAATTGACAAGTGCCAACATATAAAATGCCACGGAAGGCTTAATATCTATATTGCACGGGGTGATCTCCAGCTTGTCGCCGACATGGTGGAGCCTGCTGGAGAAGGCGCCCTCTACGCCCGCTTTGAAAAACTCAAACGCCGGCTTGAGGCCCAGGGCATCTTTGATGAATCCGGAAAGAAAAAGTGCCCTGATTTCCCAGACATGATTTTCGTAGTCACCTCCCCAGGAGGGGCCGCGGTCAGGGACTTTATCAAAACAGTCTCGCAGAGATGGAGGGGCGCCGCCATTACGGTTGTGCCAACCCTTGTGCAGGGCAAGGAGGCCGCTCCGGAAATAGTCAGGGCCTTGGCCCTTGCGGATGATCGGGCTGGCGAAAATGACGTCATTGTCCTGACAAGGGGCGGCGGCTCCCTTGAAGACCTCTGGGCATTCAACGAAGAAATTGTTGCAAGGGCAGTTGCGGCCACAGGGACGCCTGTTGTTTCCGCAATAGGACATGAGAGGGATTTCACCCTTGCAGACTTTGCGGCCGACCACAGATCCGCCACCCCAACCGCCGCAGCCGCTGACGTAACGCCGGACGCAGCCTCTCTGCTGCATGCCACAGCGGTCTTGAAGGCCCGCTGCGCCAGGGCGGCCATGAATATCATCCAGGGCAAGGCGCACGGACTCGAACTCCTTGAACACCGGCTGCGTCACCCCGCATCATTAATTGCGGAACAGCGCCAGATGGTGGACAGCCTTGAAGTCAGGCTGCTTCATGCAGCCGGGCAGTACACGGGGAACCGGAAGGCCTGCGTGCGGGAAGTTGCCACACGCCTGAGGCTGTCATCGCCTGCAACAGGCCTGCCGGTCAGGAGAACCAGGCTGATTGCAGCTGCTCATGGCCTTCTGAAGGGCATCGGGTTTACCATTTCAAACAGACGTTCACAGCTTGAAAACAGTGCCGCGCGCCTTGATGCCGTAAGCCCGCTTGGCATTCTGGCCAGGGGTTACAGTCTTGTTATTAATGAAAAAACAGATGAAATCATACGTGACGCCCGGC
>JALVQQ010000214.1 GCA_027025395.1 Deltaproteobacteria bacterium
GTTCAACATCATCCTTGAAAACATGCTGGGTAACGTGGCGAGGCAGGAGGTGCGGCTCGTTGCCGGCAACAACACCTTGAAGAGTGTGCTGTTAAGCAGCGTGCCAATGTACACCGACAATGAATACACAGGCTCTCTTGCCATAATTACTGATCTGACCCAGCAGAAAGACATGGAAAGGCAGCTTCTGCACGTTAAAAAACTTGAAGCAATCAGCACCATGGCCAGCGGCATAGCCCATGATTTTAATAACATCCTTGCCGGCATCATAGGCTATGCAAGCATGCTCAGGCGGAATGTGAATGTCAGTCCCGATGTCCTGCGGTACGTTGATGTAATTGAGAATTCCGCTGAGAGGGCATCGGAGCTTGTCAGGAAGATGCTTCTTTTCAGCATGGATATAACCCCGGCGGAGTGCGGCGATATTGATATAGGAAGCGTTGTTTCCGAAACAGTTCAGGAAATCCGCGGCTCTCTTCGCGAGGATATGGTCCTTGATTTTAAAATGGAAGATGATCTGCCTCCCGTGCGGGGAAATCCTGAGAATATCCGCAAGATACTCCTCAATTTGTGCGAAAATGCCCTGGATGCCATGCCCTCGGGCGGTGTCCTTGCCATAGAGCTTTCCAGTATCCCTGCGGCTGCAGTAAAAAAAGATCATCCATGCGTTGATACGGCCAAACAAACTGCCTATGTGAAACTCCTGGTAAGCGATACCGGCACCGGAATGGACAGCGTTATCAAGGAGCGTATCTTTGATCCGTTTTTTACCACAAAGGAGATAGGAAAGGGTTCGGGGCTGGGGCTTCCCCTCGTATATGGCATTGTCAGGGGGATGGATGGCCATATCTTTGTTGAAAGTGTCCCGGGCCAGGGGACAGCCTTCGAGTTGCTGTTTCCTTCAGCCATGTCAGGGCATGAATCCTTCCTGAAAATGGAAGGGGCGCATGACGGCAGCGTGGCGGCAAAAAACGTAATGGTAATCGGGAATGACTATGATTTCAGGGAGAATGCAATTGTAATACTGGAAAAAATGGGCTACAGGGTGATCCGTGCCCTTGGCGGCGCCGAGGCAGTGGAGGCGGCCAGAAAGGCGCGGAGGCCCGTGGACCTGATAATACTGGATATGGAAATTTCCGACATGGACTGGAGAGAGGTGTGCAGGGCAATCAGGGAACTTGTTCCGGATGTCAAGGTGCTTTTGGGCCGTGGCGAAAATATTGCCGCACCCGCCATGGTTTCCGGGCCTGAAGACCATGCCGTTGGATATGTAGCCAAACCCATCAGGCTTGGGGAGTTCCTGTCCGAGGTAAGGGCATTTGTTGATTCAGCCTGAAAACAGCAAGGATACGCAATCACCACCGGGTTTGCATGCATTGAACGCTGCGGCCCGGCCGCCGCAGTGGAGTGGTTGCCTTGTCGGATTGCTGGCGGCCACGCCTGACAACAGATGCCTTGGCCCTGCTCAGGGCTTCCTTCGTGCCGGGCCCTGCACTTTTAACTACAGGTTCTTTCCTGATCCGCATTCGTTGAAATTCTTTGATCCCGCGCCTTGACACGGTTGCGAAGCCGGCCATAAAATTAAAACAGGTTCAGGTCGTCAACGGTTGACTAACCACAGGAATCAACTCCTTATAATTGATTGCTGAAAGGCGTCTGCCTCTCATTTCCAGTCTCAGGAGGCCATCATGCAACAAGCAGTGATTCTTCGTAAAGCCATCCTTCATCTCTTGCTGATTTCCCTCATCTTTTCTCTCCAGGCGCATGCGGAAACTTCAATCGTTTCAATGGACGAAAGCGCATGGTACGTCCTGCATCCCTGGGGAGACAGTGCATCCATGTCTTCATCCAGCCAGGGTATGGTTTTCAGCAATACCGGGTACAGGGAGGGGATGCAATCCCTCACCAGGGAATGCTTTGATATGCGAAATGCAACCATCTATATCAAGTGGAAGGCAAATGGCCCCAGGGGGCGTTATATGGGGTGTGGAGTCGGGGTCGGCTGGCCCTATATCAATTCCCGGTCCACAACAGGCATATACTGTCCTGCATCGGCAGGATGGACCACCCCCAGTCACGGCTCATGGTTCTCCACGGATCATTCCTGGGAGGGTTCCCTGGTAGTGGAAGACAATACATGGTATTTCACCCGGATTTCAATCTCGGCTGACAGAACGGCCCGGGCCGTGACCTCTACGGGTAACTATGATGATCAGGGTGGGACTGTCTTCTATTCCTTCAGCTTTGACGTTTCCGAAGAAGACTGGAGCAGGCTTTCGTGTGCCGGCATAAGCGCGACATTTGTGGATAATTACGGCGGAACGCAATCTTCAGTCACCATAGGAGAGGCCAGAATTGTCCCCAAAAACGATGCGCTTCTCCTTTCCGACAATACAAGCGGGACCCTCGTTGATCTGGCGTGGACAGACGTCCCGGGCATTCAGCGCTATGTGCTCTACTATGCGCTGCCTGACCAGTCCGGGGAGATTGATATTTCCACCGTGGGCTCCATTGACATGGGCCCCAGCACCTCCATTTCAGCAGAGCTTCCCAGTGGCCTGACATTCTTTGCAGCCGCAGTGGGTTATGATGGCTCGGGAAACGCACACATTTCAAATATTGAGCCGGTGGTCTCATTTGGTGGGACCATCAATATACCTGATACAGGGGCAAGGATCATGGAGATAACCGATCCGGACGGAATCGGTTCCATTTCGATTAATGGCACCAGCGGGGCAAATGGGCCGGAGTTTCCTGTAACATCCATGATCATCAATCCCAAGGGCTCAACCCCGTTTACGCTGTTCTTTGATGAAGAAGACAGGCTTGCCAGATACGTCAGTGCAGACGAGGAGGTCTCTTTTACTCCTGCTGGAAACGGTGGCTTTTCCTATGTGATAAAAAAAGACGGAAATGTCTGGTTCAGCGGGGCAGTTGAAGAGCAGCCCGCCACAAGGGCATCTGTCTCGTTCAAAAGTTCGGGATCAAGTGGAGGTGCATCCTCGGCTGTATTGCCAATTCCTGTTGACTGCTCCGTGTCAAAAGATGAATTTCTTTACAGAGTTGAGCAAACGGATGTCATAAGGAAATTTAAAGAGGACATAGCCAAGTCTCTTAGGATTATTTTATTGATGGATTTTTTAGTAGAAAAAATAGTGAAGATGGGTTTGGGACATGATTTCGGTCCGGATATTACGGAGATATTTCCCCAGTTAAATGGCCCTGACAAAGATGCAGCATTGGATTCCATTGGTGAAAAACTGCGTCAAGGCCTTGAAGAAGAACAAATCAACATAAGATATGCAACCTGGATGATAGCAGGCATAAGAGAGGCTGCGGCCGAGGCATATGATCGCGATTGCAGCAATCAATCACAGCCGTCCCAGGGAGACGGGAACAATACCCAGCAGCACGGTCCGCCGGCACTCCCTGAAATCCCGGAGCCGCCTGTTGACATGAGCGGTTGTGGTGATTGCCCAGTGCCCTATGGTGCTGAGTTTGCACGGGCGTACAACAGGGAATATTATGCGCTGAATGGCAAGGTCGTGGGGCCATATTATAAATGGACAGACGATTCCAAGACCAAGCCGAGCTGGTGTGGATGCTATGATGAGAATGGGCAACTCCACGGGCTGACCTACCAGTGGTCAGATGGAACAGTTCATGCTACAACCCGCCATGAATATGAACATGGCATAATTCAATCCACCATGCACTGGTATAGTAGCGGGAATATCAAGTATCAGGCATTCCATGACTACAGCGATGGGGAAGTAGTTGAAATTTATCAGTATTGGGATATAACCCCTGCGAATGGCGCACCGCCAGCCATCCGTAGTCTTGAAACCATGAAAAACAGGAAACTCGAAGGCTGGCAATATTTTTGGTATCAAAACGGAACTCTCATGAACTCCTATTATTGCGAGGATGGCATGAACCATGGCGAGTACTACTCATATCGGCAAGACGGCTCCATAGAGGTTTACGGCCACTACAAAAAAGGCAAAGAAGATGGAGAGTGGCGGCGCTACAGGGACGATGGCTCCCTCTATTCGCTCGAGTACTATGAAAATGACGAATTGGTGCGCCGGATTCAGTACCGTTCCGATGGAAGTGTCTATTCTGACTGCACATACTCAAACGGGCAGGGGAACTGCGAATATAAGTGATTCCCATAACCGGCTCTATACCCCCGGCCAAGTCGCACCCGGTCCCGGAGGTAAACGCACTGCAGGCCCTGATGGCTGAACATCGCAGTCAACAGGGCATTTGCCGTTTCGGGTGAGTCCGGCCGCCATTACGAAACTGGCCATTACCCTGTCCGCTTCAATTCAATATTTGGAGTCTTGGCAGGGTTCATATGTATGTTAACAATAGTTAGATGATAGAATAAAAAATTAACTGGAGAATTATTATGACAGTGTTCTCATTAAACGATGTGGAGAAGGATTTATCACATTTGACTATTGAGGAATTACTTGATCTTGAAGAAAAAATAATGAAAGTTGTGAAGAAGAAAGTTAAAAATCAAAAAAAAGAAGATTGGAAAAAAGATTTTCTTGAGATATCAGCATGGAATCATTTAGATGATGCTTCAGAGGTAAAAGTTGATAGATGGAGAATAGAGACATTCTAATCGATACAAATATAATAATAGATTTTTGCGCAAACAAAACAAACAGCAAACTTATTTATGGAGGATTTAAGAAGCTGATTATAACTGTATCATATCAACTATAACGGTATTTGAATTATATGCAGGAGCAATTTCCTCAAGGCACAAAGAGGATTTAAAAAAATTACTTAAATGGCTAAATATCCAACCATTAACTGCAGAAATTGCACAACTGTCAGCAGAAATTTACAAGGATTTAAAAGCCAAAAATCAACTAATTGAATTTAGAGATATCTTTATAGGTGCAACTGCTTTTAAAATAAATATTCCATTGCTGACTCTCAATGAGAAGCATTTTATAAGAATCAAAGGAATAAGAATATACGATATGCAAAGCATCTAACAATAGGGTGCAGTTGCCGCCAAGGAGCGTAGCGGATTGGCGGCAACTGCACCCTTGTCGTTGTGGTAACATAATCAGAATTGTAGGCTTTGGGGATGGCCCCAATCTGGCAGTTCTTGCGCATGGTTTTCACAAAAAGACACAGAAGACACCTCTACAGGCAATTAAATTGGCAGAGGCCAGGAAAAGAGATTCTTTGCCAAGGAGGTGCAAACAAGATGGGTGTTTCTGGATCGGCCTTGCTGAAGGCGGAAGCGAGTATTACTGAGGCGCCCGGTGCGGTAATTCTGCACGCCGGGATCTGTGCGGGGGCGGTGGGGTAACTGGCCGTCCTGCCGCGACGACTGCGCCACCCGTTTTAGTGCGGTGTCAAGTGCTGGCAAGCGGCATTAAAACAGCTACTGGGGCAGGCATGAAGCCTGGAATTTCAAGAAGAAGATTGGTAAAGGGTATGGCGGCTGCCGGATTGGCCTTTGCAATGCCAGGCTTCGCAAGAATTGGCGGCGCTTAAAGAGACCGGCTGCGGCGTATATGAGGTGATCCCAGGGTATCGCTCGCCAGCCGCCAGCGCCATGTTCATTCGGATACCGGAAGATTCAGTGCCTGGTGAGGAGCGCGGGCGGAACAGCTTCAGCGTATGAACATGGCATCGCCGTAGCTGTAAAACCTGTAACCTCTCTCAACCGCCTCATTATATGCGTTTAAAATATTCTCCCTGCCTGCGAACGCTGATACCAGTATCAGAAGTGACGAGCGTGGCAGGTGGAAATTGGTAATAATCGCATCCACCGCCCTGAATCTGTAACCAGGCGTGATGTACAGGCCGCATTCTCCGCTTGCAGGTTCAGGCTCGCCTGATGTTCCGGCACACCATTCAATGGCCCTGACAGACGTTGTCCCCACGGCGATAACACGTCCGCCCCGTTTCCGGGCACTGTTTATGATGTCGCACGTCTCCCTTGAAACAGTAACAAATTCGGAATGTATGGAGTGCTGGCGTATGTCAGAAACCCTTACAGGGGCAAATGTGCCATATCCAACATGCAGGGTTACTTCGCAGCGTATAATGCCGCGGCTGGTGAGCTTCCGAAGTATTTCATCGGTAAAGTGGAGTCCTGCCGTGGGGGCTGCCACAGAGCCGGTGCGGGTGGCATAAACGGTCTGGTATCGTTCGGCATCCCTGCTTTCAGGTTCGGCTCTTCTGATATAGGGCGGGAGAGGGGTCTGGCCCGCACGGTTCAGCACTGATTCAAGTGTGCCGCTGTAGTGAAGAGATACTTCAGCGCTTCCATCCCGTCTCCGCCTGACGAATTCAACATCAAGGCGATGATCCGCGCTTATTATCTCGCCGGGCTTCAGGGATTTGGAGCTTCTGGTAAGTGCGGTACAGGTGGCTCTGGACGGGTCGTCCCTGTCCTGATGGGGATAGTGGAGCAGGAATAATTCAACCTTGCCGCCGCTTGCCCTCTTCCCTAAAATCCTTGCGGGAAAAACCCTGGTATTGTTAATCACAAGACAGTCGCCAGGTTCAAGCAGGTTTGCGATTTGCCTGAAATTCCCGGGGTGCCAAGTGCCGCCGTCTGCCCTGTCCACAACCATCAGCCGTGATTCGTCCCGGGGTTCAACAGGGTTCTGGGCAATCAGCTCTTCGGGCAGGGTGTAGTCATATGCCTCAAGAGCGTAGTTTTTATCCATTGAACAATCCGGTTTTAAGCGCAATATAGCAGAGGAGCAGCCCCGCCATGATGGAAAAGGCGCCCATCACCCTCAGGCTTCCAGGCGGCATGTCCTGCATCTTCCGCATGTAAGCCTGCATCTTTTCAGGAAAGGCGAAGTAGGGAATTCCTTCAATAACGAATACCATGCCAATTACGGTTACGAGAAGTTTCATTTATGTATCTCCCGGACAGAGCAGAAATAAACAAGCTCCGCACATGGCGCAGACAGTTAATGATAAAAAAACAGTTAATATGCCAGAGCGGCAGGTTAAACGGTCAATACTGTTTTTCACGGCCAGATTAACAAAACGGGGGCGTTTGGGTAAGGCAGGGCATGAAAACCGGCAGCCCGGAGGGCAAGGGAGCCGTGACGGAGCGGCTTGAAAACAGAAGAATGGTGGCGGTGCAGGGACTTGAACCCCGGACGCCGCGGATATGAGCCGCGTGCTCTGACCAGCTGAGCTACACCGCCATTCGCGGCTTCCTTATTCACTATTTTGTTTGTGATGTCAAGGCCTATTTTGAAAATCGGCATCTGAACACCGGGCTGCGTATCCGTCATGTAGCCTGAAGGAACACCGGGCAGTGCGGTTGAGCGTCCTTGCGCATGGAGACTGAGGCATCAGGCAGACGGACTGAGAAGAATTGAAACGTTGAGGTCGGAGCAGTTGCCGGCAGCTTTCTATTCTCCAAGCCTGGCATTTATGGCGTCAAGCAGCGACCTGAATTTGATGTTGTCAGGCCGCAACCTGGTTATGATTTCCATGTCCCTTACAGCCTTGTCAAGCAGACCTGCATGGAAGGCGGCTGTTCCCCGCGCGGCGCGGTAGTTGATGTCTGATGCATTAAGCTTCACCGCCCTGTCAAGGTCCGCAATTGCTGCATCCATGTCCTGCATTTGCCATAGTGCCGCGCCCCGTGCGGCAAAGGCTTCACTGTCTTCAGGAGAGTTTTTGATTATCCCGTCAAGTTCCATCACAGCCTCCTGATATTTACCGTCCCTTATCATGGCGGCGGCCCTGTTCCATGAGAGCAGATCCCGGTTCCAGGGGCCTGATCCGTTCAGGGAGCTCATGAACTCAAGTGCCCTGGAAAATCTTTCAAGCCTGAAGGCCGCGCAGGCCCCCAGCGCCATGGCCTTTCCGTCAAGGTTTCCGCCAGAAGCAAGAAGCTCGATGCTTTCGAGGCAGTTGCCATGCTGTTCCAGCCTGAAATGGGCAAGGGCGTGATTGTAAAGCAGCAATGGATTGGACGGGTGGCGTTTGAGCGCCTTTGCAAGGATCTCCAGGGCTTCGGCAGGCCTGCCCTGGGCAAGAAGAGCCGCGCCTGCGCTGATTGAGATGCGTGCCGAATCAGGCATCAGGCCGTAAGCCCTGATGAACGCCTTGAATGCGCTCTTCTGCTGGTTTGAGCCAAGCAGGGTGTAGCCGCAGCTTAGCCATGCCTCCGCGATCTCGATGCGCTTTTCCTGAAGCGCCTCCTGGCTCTCCATGGCAAGCAGTGCATCTTCCGCGTCTGCAATGCTCATTATCCTTGCAAGCGCGCTGGAGCTGTCATTGAAGAAGTCACTTTCCGATGAGAAATCGGATATTGGCAGGAACCGTGGCAGCATGGAGTTCTGGTCGAAGCGCATCTCGGGTTTGATGAAGTGGTCAGGCCCAGGGGAGGAGTTCCCGGCATCTTGAGCCGCGGCGGTCCCGTTTTCCTGAAATCCTGAATAAAAGTCAGAGATAAGGGCCGCAAGCTCCCTGTCCTCCCTGTCTCCCGCAGCCAGCCTTTCTCCGGCAACATCTGCTGTCTTGCCCGCCACGTCTGCGGCATTCCTGCCAAGGGATATGCCGCCCTGCAGCAACTGTTCAGCCATATCGCAAATGGCCCTGGCTGAGGGGGCGTCCGGGTTGTCAACAAGGACATGTTTAAGCCTCAGCAGGCATGTCTTTACACTCTCATCCGAAGGAACCGGCTTGAGAATGTTGATGTCAATGGACAGAAACTGCCTGCAGATTGCCCTGAGTTTTTCTGTCAGCGGTGCAACAGGTCCGGACGCCATGTTGATTACAAGGGCAGGGCTGAAACCGCTGCATGTGGCGCGTACCAGGGCCGCGGCTTCCTGGTCCACGGAGCCTATGCGTTCCATCAGGGCTTCCATGCCAGCGCCGCTTTCCCCGTGTTCCCCGGGCTTTTTGTGGCTCTTGACCAGATCCAGCAGCTGCCTGTTTTTGCTGAACTGCTTTTCGATCATGCGGAACAGGACATTTTTGATGAATTCATAGGCGTTGAGAACCGCGGTTGGCTCGGCATTGGTTACAATGATGCCCGATTCCGTCATGGAGAAAAAATCAATCACGTTGTAGCTGGTGCCAGCCCCAAGGTCGAGAATGATATAATCATTTTCAAGGCGGCTTATCGCCCTGATTATCTTGAGTTTCTGGAAATAGTTCAGGTTGGCTATGCCTGGTATGAATCCGTATCCCGATATGAGTTTCAGCCCTCTGGTCCCTGTCTCTGTAACGTAGTCAAGGAGGTCCCGGGAGTGCGGGCGGTAGAGAAAATCGCCGATTCCGGTTTCAGGATATTTGATGCCCAGCAGGGTGTGGAGGTTTGCCCCGCCCAGGTCAAGGTCGATGATCACCGTATCGTAACCCCTTCTGGCAAGGGATGTCGCAAGGCCCGCGGCAATAAAGCTCTTGCCAACTCCGCCCTTGCCTCCTCCCACCGCAATGATTTCGGGTCCCTTGTCCTTTTGCATGAACCTGTCCTCCAGCCTTGTGCGTCAATAAGAATGTGCGCCTGCTTATATGCGTTTCGGCACGATGAGGTGTCTTGCTTAAAGGCTGTTCATCCTGAATGGAGGAGTGGTGCATGCCTGATGTCCGCTTGCAGGCATCAGCGTCTGATGTGCTGCCCTGGGCCCGGGGGACCGGTTAAGGAGCCGCAGGTGCTTCCGCCGTTCCTCCTGATCCATGCGGAAGGATTTGTGTGGATTTGCCTGAAAAACGCCATGCTGTTTCCGGTATGATGGAAGGCTCGGGCAGGTGGCGGAAGGCTAGCGGAGTTTCTGGAGCACCATCAGTGAGGGGGAGGGTCTGGTGGTGTTAAGGTTTTGAAGATAAATGGCGCGGAAGAGTGATTCCTCGAGATTTTCCGCGAATTTTTTCAGTTCGCGGCGTTCCCTGCATCCTTCCTCGTGAGGGTAGATGACAACCGTTATAATACCGCCTGGCCTTAACAGTTTCATGGCTGCGCGCAAGGCCTGCAGTACCCTGTCGCTTCGGGTTGTAATGCAGTGGTCGCCGCCGGGAAGATAACCAAGGTTGAACATGAAACAGGATATGTTGCCGGGAATGAACTGTTCAAGCTCGCTGTGGCATCTGTTCACCAGCTGGTAACGCCAGGGCGGGATGCCTCGAGCCCTCAGGCTTTTTTCAGTATGTTCAAGGGCTTTTTCCTGTATGTCAATTGAATATACCCTGCCGTCCGGGGCGGTCTGGCCGAGCAGAAAGATGGTATCCCTGCCGTTTCCCGCCGTGCAGTCAACAGCACTGTCTCCCGGGCCTGTTACTGATGCCGCAAAGGCGTGGGCCAGTTCGTTAATACCCGTGATTCGCCTGCGGAATGAGGGTAAAGTGGCGTTGGCCTGATTTCTTCCTGTTTTTGTCCGTGGGTCAGGAGTGGAGTCTGCCATCTTTGAGAACTAACCTTTTTGCTGACAGGGCATCCAGAAAAAGACGGTCGTGTGAGATTGCCACCAGGGCCCTTGCCGGATAGGTGTCAAGGATTGCAAGAAGCTTTTCCGAGGCCTCCGGAGCGAGACCCGCGGTTGGCTCGTCCAGCAGCAGAATCTCCGGCTGCATGGAGAGGATTGTGGCAAGTGCCGCCAGGCGTTTCTCTCCTCCTGAAAGGTGGTATGGCGCCCTGTCTCTTATGTGCCACAGTCCCAGGGACCGGAGAGTTTTTTCAGCAATTTCCCTGGCTTCATTGTGGCTTTTCCCCTGGTTCAGCGGCCCGAAGGCGACGTCTTCCATCACGCTTGGGCAGAAAAGCTGGTCGTCAGGGTCCTGAAACAGCAGGCCTGCACGGCTCCTGCATTCACTGAAATCGTTGTCATCCTCCATCTTTTTCCCAAAGGCATGAATTTCTCCGGCCGATGGCCTGATCAGACCCAGGATTATGTGGAAAAGTGTTGTTTTGCCGGTTCCGTTCGGGCCGGTTATGGCAATCCGGTCATGATCCTGAAGGACAAAATCAAGGCCGTCAAGCACAGAAGGTCCGTTTTCGTAGGAGAAATTTATCTCTTTCAGTTGAACAAGATACATCTGGTGCGGTTATCCATTATCAACAGTGCCAGGGATGCAACAATGCCCGCAGCGGCAATTACACCATCTCTCGCATGAAAATGAAAGTGAGACAGCAGCCAGAAGGTGCCGTTAAAGCCCCTGCACCGCATGGCCATATATACACGTTCACCACGTTCAAATCCCTTTATGAGAAGGGCCCCTGTCATCCATGCCAGGGTGCGGTAGGTGTGAAGTGACGTGGAGGGCCTGAAGCCTCTCAGGGACGCGGCGGTCCGGATGCGGCCAAGTTCTTCTTCAAGGATATGGATGTATCTCCAGGAAAAGAAGAATAGCTGCACAAGTTTTGAAGGCACTTTCAGGTGGGCCAGCGCGTGGGCAAGAGAGAAGATGGTGGATGTGGCCAGAAAGGCAATGTTTACTGCCGCTATGGCATTGCACTTCAGCCATACGGAAAGGGCTAGTTCAATGCCCTGCCAGGTGACAGGCAGTGAAAGAAAGGAGAATGCAGTGACGCCTGGCGTGGTAAATGGAACAACGGCAGCCACAAGAAAGAGAAAGAAATTTATTGCAACAAGCCTTCCGGCAGTCTCCCGCACGGGCAGCCTGGCCCAGCAGACAAGCAGAAAGCCGGCTGCGAGGGCTGCAAACTGGGCCGGACAGCCTTCAAGAAGCGCGATGGTTACCGACAGGATAAATGCCAGGCACAGTTTTACCCTGGGGTCTGTGGTGTGAAGTGTTGATGTTCCTGCCGCCAGGCGCTCACATGTCATCCGTGTTTTTCTCCGCGTGTTTATTTCCCGTTATGCTTCCTGCTTGATGCCCACAGGGCTATGCCTGCAAGACCGGCAATGTAACCCAGCCCTGCTATCACGTTCTCAGGGCTGATTTTCCGGCTTTCAGCCCTTGTCAGGGCTATCTCCCGCATAATGGGCCTAAGCCTGCTGTCAAGAATGGCCTTTAACTGCAAGGCTGTTATGCATCCGCAGCCGGATTTTTCTCCGCAATGCCGGGCGCAGCCGTGAGTAACTGGGCCTGAAGCCATGCCGGCCGCCACTTGCGAAGAGACAGGATGCAACGGTTCAGGGCCGCCCTGGCCTGTATTGCCTGAATGGACCGGGATGGCCGTATTGGCAGGGAAATCAATGCGGGTTTCAGCGGCATGCCCCATTGAAGCTCTTGCCGCCAACCTGTATTTGCCGGGTTTATGCAGCCTGAAACTGCAGAGACCGTCTTTTCCGGTCCTGCTCCTGAAGACAACCGAGCCGTCAGGGGCTGTCACTTCAAGCCCGGCTTCGGCAACCGGTTTGCCGTCTGTCCAGTAAACCCGGGCCGTGAAATGGTCACCCTCCTGCCAGGCAAGTATGTTTATCCGGTGGGCACGCGCTCTTCCATGCATGACCAGAAGGAGTATTAACAGCGCGGAGCAGATATTCAATGCCGTTTTGCAGCGCCTGTTCATCTGTTTATCTCCAATTCAGGGCGTTCATGCCCTGCGTTTAAGCAGATCCGGTTTGGTTTTCAGGATGAATGAAACGGCTCCGCCGGTTACCACTCCCTCTATGGCGGCAACAGGCAGGTGTGCTATAAATATCATCCCTGCAATGGATGAAAATGATTCTCCTGCAAGCGCAAGGGTGAGTGCGACAAGAAAGGCGCTTGCAAGCAGCGACATGGCCCCGGTAATGCCCGAGCATGCAACGGCAATGCTTTTTCTGCCTGACCTGAGGAAGGGTGCTGCAATGTATCCGGCAGCAACTGCGGGCATTGCCATGTTGAAGGTGTTGACTCCAAGGGTGGTAATGCCCCCGAACTGGAAGAGCACCGCCTGCAACATCAGGGCGGTGAATATTGCGGGAAACGCCGACCAGCCCAGAAGAATTCCTGCAAGACCGTTAAGAGCCAGGTGCGCATTTGAAGGCCCTATGGGGACATGGATCAGGGAGGCTACAAAAAAAGCGGCGGTAAGCAGGGCTGTTTCCGGAATTTTTTCCGCGTTCATCCTTTTAAGCCCTGCGGCGAGCCCGCCTGCCGTGGCTGCCCAGCCTGCCGCAAGCAGTGGAGCCGAAAGTATTCCTTCTGAAATATGCATGATTGTCTATTCCCTGGTGATTGCCCTGGTATGTATCCAGATTACGGCCCCTTTTTCCACATCCACCCTCTGACCGTCATGAATCATCGAGCCCGGGTCGGTGATTAATGCCGCAAATCCCCACCATCCGGCGATTGGCATGACGTAGGAGAATATCCCCCTGGAATCGGCCTTCACTACCTGGGTTGCAAAAGGGGGGCTTGGAGCGGAAATTTTTTTGTTCTCTGAACCGGGTCTGTTTAGATATTCAACCTCTATCTCAGCATTTGGCACGGGCTTGCCCCTGAATATCACCCGGCCTGTAAAAATGTTGCCTGCCCACAGGCCATAGGGGCGGGTAAGGGGAATGATTTCAGCTTCAAGCCCTGCGGCCCTGTCCCATCCCTTCTCCATGCCAAAGGCGTTTATCACTACCTTGGTAAAGTGCTGTATGTAACGGTTTTCGGCAGGCTCCCAATAAGGCGCGGGGATCATGTAGAAAAGGTAATCCCCCGGACGCTTGAACGTAAAACTGAACCTCCATGACCGGTGTCCGTCAGTTCCGGACGGCTTGAGTTTCCCGGTCACGTCGTTGTCCTGGCCAAGGAGGACAAAGCCGAATTTTTCAGGCCTCGCAAGGTCAATGAATTCCATTTCAAATGGATGCATGAACGCCACAACCATTGAGGTTGAATGGCTGTCACTGCTTTCGATAATGTCATTCTCGGGCAAAATGATTCCGAAATGCGCCAGGCACACACAGGGAAAAATTATGGCCAAGGCAAGGAAGACTACAAGAATGGCGAAAAATCCGGTATGCGTCGCCATGTTGTCCATGACTTTTTTCTCTGCCCCGTGCTTTTTCACCGTTTTTGTACTCCCAAATTTTTATGTCTTGCGGAAAAAGGCCTGCGCAACCGCAAGGTTACAGCAGGCGTTTGTTGTAGTCAATATTTAAAAAAAGTGTTACTTTTTTGCGCATGATTTAAGCCGTGCATCCTGAGGGAGAATGAGAAAAAGGATATCATCCCTTGACAAGGGTTGAATATATGTTAAAAGGTGCCTCGTATTTCAGGGCCGTTAGCTCAATTGGCAGAGCAATTGACTCTTAATCAATAGGTTCGGGGTTCGATTCCCTGACGGCCCACCAGCAAATCCAGGCACTTGCGGAATGGCTGCAAGTGCCTTTTTTGTGCCCGGCATCTGCCTTGTCTTTCCTGTCATTTTTACCATCTGTTTCCAGCAGTGAGCTATGGTCCCGTTTTATATCTGTTGCATCAAGCAGGGGCGTTGCGTACTTGCATAATGCCTGATTTTAAGGATATTTTCCGCAACTTCTTGTCCCGTTAGGGCCCGCACTTTCTGAAGGCCTCCACCTGTTACAGGCATTCAGGAGGAAGCGGCTGTTGCAAAACAAAAAAATGCAAGTCTTGATAAAGTGTCAAAAAAGGTCTGGTTATGCCTTGAAAAAATATTAAAAACCATTCAATATTTGCTCATACCTGTCCGAACTTCAGGAGTAACGGGATGAAATATGTATGTGACAGTGATTTAATTCCAGCATTAGTCATGGAGGTGTCAGGCATGAAAAAAGCAGCCAGTCTTATTGTCCCTTTGGCGGTTCTCTTTTATGTCCTGTCTTGCATGGGGTCGCTGGCCGTTTCCTCTGACTGCAAATCGGTCAGCAGACAAAAGGCGGAAGAGACGGCCAGGTACATTGCCGACATAATTGTCGCGGGCAGGGGAGTTGTAGCCCGGAATCAGGGCCTTATCAATGATCCGTCAAAAGGCGACAAGGGGTTTACACCGGACCTGGTTGAAAAGAAGATCAGGGAGGAATTCCGCGAAATGACAGGCAAGAACGTGGAGAGCCTTGATCCTGAAGTGAGGGCCGTTATAGAGCAGGTAATCCGGGCGGCGCGTACCAGCGTGAAGATGAACCAGAAGCGCATCAATCGGCAGGGCATTGGGTTCAAGGGATATATACCGGCGGTTTTTGGACGTGAAACCGGCCAGATTCTCAAGGGACGCTGCAATATCTTTATAAAGCAGACCTCCTTCAAGTACAGAAACGCCTATAATCAGCCAGATGCGTTTGAGCAGAGGGTGCTGAAGCGGTTTGAGGCGCCAACCTACCCAAGAGGAGAGGGATATGGTGAGTTCACAGGCAAGAACTACCGTTACCTCCGGCCGATTTACATCACACAGGCATGTCTCAAGTGTCACGGCGAGCCGGCGGGAAGCACTGATCCGGCTGGCAGAAAGCGTGAAGGATACAAGGCAGGCGACCTGAGGGGCGCAATAAGCGTTACCTTCCCGGTGAAAAAATAAACTTCTCAACCCTGGCTGAGAAAGGGGCAATTCCTCCGGCTGCACCTCGGCAGATCCAGGAGAGCCGGTCAGCGCGGGCCGGTTGGCCTGAACACCGATGCGCCATGTATGTTACTTGCGTCTGTCCTCAAGCCTTGAGGGGTGCCTCTGGTTTTGCCAGTCTTAACAACGTGGCCTTCAAACAGGGCGCCATTGCCGGTGAGATGGTCATATTGCGGCAGATCAGATAAATCTGGTCCAGCCTCCGGGATGCCTCTGCTTGAACCGCCGGTACCAGAGGCAGATATGGTAAAGCGCCCAGATCATTACTGCTGATAAAAGATAGACCTCCCTGATGCTGCCAGCTCCCCTCCACCCGAGCCAAGTGGCGGTGCCTTCCAGAACGATTCGGTGCAGCAGGTAGAAAAACATGGCTGTCTGGCCAAAAACCAGCAGGATTCCGTCAGGATTGGGGGTAATGCGTTTTTCAATAGCCATAAGCCCGGACAGGCACAAAAACATGATGCCCGTCTCAAGCGCCATGTATGTAAGTGATGGCGGGTACTTGCTCACATTCAGCCACTGCACCAGGCTGTTGCCCTGGCGCAAAAGCCACATGTTGCCGTATCCGTTCAGGTACCTGAAAACAATAAAAACGCCAATTGATGCCATGCCGGCAAGCAGTGCAAGCTTTTGCGGGGTCATTACCATGTTTTTCCCGGATGAGAAGTTCACCAGGTATCTTCCATAAGCCCATCCCAATACCATTATTGAAAGCCATGGAAGCAGTGGATAGTTGATGGTAATGGCCTTGGTCTTGTAAAATGAGACCAGCAGGGCTGATGCAATGGAATGATCAGTTACATTGGGGTTCCAGAAAAACGAGGTTATCCATTCGCCGCCGAACCACCACGAGAGTGCAAGAATTATGAGCCATTTCATGGAAAGACGCCTTATGAATGCCATGAGCATCATTGATACGCCTATGGCGTAAAGCACCTGGAAGGTCAGTCTCCATGAGAAAAATGAAATCAGGGTGGGGTCAAGCGCTGCGATGAAGGCCCCGCGTATGATTATCCCCTTGTCTATTTCCCATGCGTTTTGTCCCCTTGCTACCCGTCTTTCCACGCTTATGGCAAGCGCCGTGCCGGCAAGAAATACGAATGTCGGGGCACAGAGGTGGGTAACCCATCTGGTCATAAAGACCAGAAGCGAGGGCTCTGCCGTGCCGGCTGGAAACAGCGCCGCTGAATTTGCGGAAAAATGATTGGCGTCGTAGGCCATGGAGACATGGTCCAGCACCATGAGTATCATGACCAGCCCGCGCATCCAGTCTATGGACTCTATGCGTCTGGAACCTGTAATCCTGGCGGTGTCGGTATTAGGCATTTTTCAATCCTGAATTTTTCATGGAGCAGGCCTGTGCCACATCTTCAGGCACCATCCTGAGTCCATCTCCCTGATGGTGTCTGGCGCAAAGCATAGCGCCGGTTATGAAGGATGTCCAGAGAATGAATCAAGCCCTGTTTTTTTGATTGACGCTCACAGGCCTGCGGTCTTACTATAACTGACCGTATTTTCCGGATGTTGGGGTATCTGCCCGCACGGCTCCGCATCTGATGCCCTGTGGTCAGCCTGGATTGCGGGCAGCATCGGCATTGGCGCTAACCCGTGCTGCAAGGCGCGGTTTTATTAAATGCAAAGCAACTGTATGAAAAAAAAGAGCCCGCGTATTTCCGCCATAATTTCCTTATGCCTCACAACCATCAACCACGGCATGATTCCCGTGCCGCTCATCCTCCCGCTGTTGTTTGTCGCTGTCTTTCCCTGCCTATGCGAGGCTTTTCAGCAAGAATATATCCTGCATGAAAATGTTACAGTGACCATATTCTGGGTCGGTGAGGCCGGGGGAGGGGAGAATGGTTATATCCCAAACAGTCAGAGCGCCTGGGATGAAAAATGGCAGGAGCATTACGGCGGGGTTGACGATCCTGATGACAGGGCAGGATATTTTCCTGCTGATTTTACCCCGCTTGAAAATCCGTTTTATTTTGCTCTCCCCTATAATGATTTCAATTCCAATGGTGCAAGAAAATCCTCCGCTTTTTATGATGTTTACTGGGCCGGGGAAAGGGACTGGGGCTGCCGTGAATCCATGTGCAAGAACAGATGGATCAAAATCGTAAAGGGTGAAAAGACAGCCTATGCCCAGTGGGAGGATGCCGGTCCCTTTGGAGAAGATGACGCGCCGTATGTTTTTGGACAGGCCGCCCCGGCGAATCAGGTCAATGGCAATGCCGGGCTCGATGTATCTCCTGCCGTAAGGGACTATCTTGGCCTGTCCGATATTGACAAGGTGAGCTGGCGGTTTGTCGATTTTGAGGATGTGCCTGACGGCCCCTGGAAGAGAGTCATAACTGGTTCAGGTATATACTGGGATGACGGGGAACCTTATGCCAGGGGCTTTGAGGCGGGCCGGCAATACTGTATCAGCCAGCCGTCACGGTGCGGCATTCGGATTGACAACGATAATGAGACCACGAACGGCGGCATTGCTGACCAGGACGGTGCAGGCGGCGATTGCGCCTTTTTCGATTTTTCAGGCAACTCGCTCCGGGTGCCGTGTTTTTATCTTGACGGCGGGTCATTCTGGCTTGATTTGAAAATTATCAGCACCAGCCCTGTACGGCTTGAGCTATCCGGTTATGGCGCAAACTGACGCCTTTCTGCCGTATATAACCTCAAGCAGCTTCTTTGATGTCCGGGCCGCTCTGCCGCCTGATTTCACCGATTGCGTTTTCCGCCGCATCACCCACTGAAATCGTTTTTTCCTCTCCATCCATGAAAATCGCAATCCTGTCTTCCTGGCCTTCAAGGCGTTCAAGCCGGGGAATGTCCTGCCGGGTTCCAAGGGCGCCAAGAGCCCAGGCAGCCAGCCCCCTGGACTCCGGGTCGGCGTCATCGAGACAGGGCAGCAGCCATCTCCTGCTGTTGATCTCCCGCAGCAGCCCGGGCCGGGCGTGGCCAAGGCGTCCCAGCCCCCACAGCGCGCCGCGCCTGAGTGGGGGGTATTCAAGGTAGTTGCCGTCTTCCCTGATGTACGAAAGAAGTATCCTGGCATATTCATCATAAAGGCCCTGGTGATGAACCATCGCCTCGGCCATTGTCTCGGGTGCTCCCCAGCCTATGCCGCCTGATTCATCGTTAAGGCTCCAGATGAGGCGTCTCATTATGCTTCTGGCGTGTTCCATGTCCTGATCCGCAATATTGGCCATCACCCGCCCAAGGACACTGATGGCGTTCCATCTGGTAACCCTGTCCTGGGAATAGATTGCCGAGATAAGCGGGGTTACGGTGCTTTTGGGCGGCATCTGCCCGATGAGCGCCATAACGCTCTCAGGAGTGCCAAGGGCCAGTTCTTCCCTGATGCGCTGCTTGTTTTGTCTGCTCAATTCGGTTTTCTCCTTGCCGGGGATATTGGCATGACGGGGAAAGGCTGGAGGGGGAGGAAGAACCGTTATCCAGCCACATGAATACCGGGCTGGATAACGGGATGTTTTTTCAAGGCCGGGGCAAGCTGTCCGGTGACTGTTCAGTCCATCGGCTCCATTTCCTTGCCGCAGCACATGGGCACGGCCTCTCCGGCCTTGACATTCATGTACTTGTTGCACACCGCACAGTAATAGGTGCAGTCCTCCGCCGCCTTATGCTCGGGTGAGTGTGTGGTGGCGCCGCCCTTTATGCCTTCGATATGGAACCTGGCGACCTTGTCGTGACCTGGAACAAAGTTGCCCATTGGAACAATCTTCTTGTTGTCACCGTAACAGTCAACCACTACCTTCCACATTACTTCAAGGTCGGCGTTTTCCTGTGGTGTCTCGGGAGTAAATTCGATTACGTTTTTGTCAACAAAGATTCTCATGGGAATAATCCTTTCCTGAAATAATTTTTCAACCTTATGGCTGATGTCATTGGCATCAATCGGCCTTTTACGCATGCATGGCCAACAATAAAGACCAATTGCGCCAATCAGCCGCTCCTTGCTGTTTCAAGCTGGGCAGGTTCATCTGACCGGAACACTGGATCACCATGCACGCTGCCTGCATGCCGTCCGGGCTACTGGGACTCCAGTGCCTCCTTTACCGCCTTGCCAACACGTTTGCCAAGCTCTACACACTCCTTCAGGGTGTCATGCCTTGGAACATATTTAACCTTTATGCCCTGGTCTATGAGGTCGAATTTCATCTCTTCCATGGCGTTGTTGAGGAGTTTTACTGACTCTCCGCTCCAGCCGTATGAACCGAACGCCGCGCCAATCTTGTTGGTTGGACGAAGCCCCCTGAGATACATCAGAAAGCCCGCCATGCGCGGCAGCAGCCCGTTGTTCAGGGTAGGGCATCCCAGCACCACGCCCTTTGCATCCAGTATGTCCGCCATGATCTCGCTTCTGTGATTGTGCTGCAGGTTGAAGAGCTTTACGCTTACACCTTCTGATTGTATTCCGTCACCGATGGCGTGCGCCATCATCTCCGTGCTGTGCCACATGGTGTCATAGATGACAAGCGCCTTGTTGGTGCCCTTGTGATGGCTCCAGTCAGAGTATGCCTGGAGGATTTTGCCAGGGTTTTTCCATATCAGGCCATGATCAGGGGCGATCATGTCAATTTCAATACCCATCTCCTCTACCTGTTTCAGGAGTTTCCTTACCAGTGGAGAGTAGAGGGTCAGTATGTTGGCATAGTATTTGGCCGCCTGGTACATGAGATCGGTTTCATCGACCTCATCATCAAAACGCTCACTTGTTGCAAAGTGCTGTCCAAAGGCATCGCTGGAGATCAGCAGTTTTTCTTCCGGAATGTACGAGAACATGCTGTCGGGCCAATGGAGCATCCTGGTTTCGAGAAAGGTGATGGAGCGCTTTCCCGTTGAAATGGTTTCGCCAGGCTCAACTACATGATAGGGCCAGTCCTCGCGATGAAAATGATCAATGAGGTTTTTCTTCCCCATCTTGGAGCAGATGATTTTTTCAGGTTTTACCAGCTCTACTATTTCAGGAAGGCAGCCGCTATGGTCCATCTCCACATGGTTGACTACTATGTAGTCTATCTTTTCAGGATCAATAAGTGTGCGTATCCGGTGCACGAGATCGCTTTTGTAGTTCTTCTTTACCGTGTCGAACAGCACGTTCTTCTCATCCAGCATGAGAAATGCGTTGTATGTGGTGCCCTTGTACGTTGAGTAGCCGTGGAAATCCCTGATATTCCAGTCCACCGCGCCTACCCAGTAGATATCTTTCTTGATTTCTGTTACCTGCATCTCAATTTCTCCTCGCTTGAAAACCTCGTCCAGGGGCTTGCCTGTTTCAAAAGCCCCGTTTGGCCTACATGGTAATTATTTCATATCCATCCATCAGGTAGTCACCCATTGAAGGATGGCCCGACATGGTGCCCACCAGCCTGAGCCCCTCTGACTCAATGGCGTCGGCAATCCCGAGCTTGGTTGAACAGGCGCGGCACGCGCCGTCCACGAGACCGGCCTGCCTGACGTCAAGGTAAAGGGTGTGAAGAGGGTGGCCTGGCGCGGCAAGGTCCGGCACAAGCTTGACGGCCTCGCCTTCCAGTACAATGTTTCCTCCAAGCCCCCTTGAGTGCAGATCCAACGAGTTAAGGAGCACATGAATGAAACACACGGGGTCTCCCCTGAAGGCAAAGATTACTGTCTTGCGCATTATTCAAGCCCGCTGTTTTAAAGTCATTGGTGTCAGCATGCCCCCAAGGCCGGGCTCAGGGGCGTGCCTCTAATGCTACTGCCTTTCAAACTGGTCCTTGCCTGCCCCGCATATGGGGCACTTCCAGTCGTCAGGCAACTGGTCAAAGCTGGTTCCCGCAGCAACTCCCGATGAGGAATCGCCCTCCTCGGGATCATAGATATAGCCGCATATCTGGCATCTGTACTTGTCCATTTTTTTATCCTTGACTCTTGTGAGGTTATTCATCCCTTGGCATGGGGATAGGCATGGCCCTCTGGCCAAGTTCCTTGTCGACAAGGAAGAGCCCGTGATCCCCGGCCAGTTTCAGCCTGTTGACCACGCCGCTGGCCGATGCCTCCTCTTCCACCTGCTCGGTGACGAACCACTGGAGGAAAATCTGCGTGGCATGGTCCTTTTCCTCTATTGCCAGGTTCATCAAGTCGTTTATCAGGCTGGTGACCAGCTGTTCATGCTTGTATGCATGCTCGAATACCGCAAGGGGAGAGTCCCATTCGGCCTGCGGTTTCTCTATGGCGTCCAGGATGACTCTTCCGCCAGCCTCGTTGACGTAGTCATACATCTTCATGGCATGGACAATTTCTTCCTGGGTCTGGGCATACATCCATCTCGCACAGCCAGGAAGGTCAACTGACTCAAAGTAGGAGGCCATGGCCAGGTAGAGATACGAGGAGTAGAGCTCCGCGTTAATCTGCTTGTTGATTGCATTTTGCATCTTTTCACTTATCATGTTCGTTTGTCCTTTCTGTTATGATTGCCGCTCCTGTACGAGCCGTTTATGCCTTCCATACCCCGTGAAGGTTACAGTATGCGCGGGCGGTGACGTTGTCCGCATCCAGGCGGAAGAATGCCTCTGGAGTATCGCCTGGTTTCAGGAACTGCCTGCAGGCCTTGCCGTCTGCCACCAGTTCTATCCACTCAATGTAGTGTTTTTCCTCCATTGGATGCGCCATGCTTCCCACTGTTACCTTGTAGCCGTTGTCCAGCTTCTCGATTACCGGAACGTGTTTTTCGTTTGCAGCATCCACACTGTTTTCCTTCATGAGTTTCATCGGCTGTCCGCAGCAGACCAGGCTTCCCTGGCCTGTATGGATCATCTCGACCATGTTGCCGCATACTTCACACTTGTAGATTTCAAGCCTTTCAGTCATGGTTTTCCCTCTGTCCTTAATTGGTTGGTGTCAAAAAACAGGGTTGTCGGGTGCCCCAGGCAGCACCCCCCTGCCTGCTGCAAGAGATGCGCCCCGCTTTGAACGGGCCGTTCAGGAAACCCGTATGTGAGCCGGTTCGCTTTCCCACTTGCCATGCAGGTTACATTTGGAGCGGGCCGTAAGCACCGTGTCACCGTCAAGCCTTATCCTGAACTCGGCGATTGGAGCGCATGCCCCGCTATTCCACGTCTATTGTGATCTCCGCGCTGTTTACCAGCATGGGAGCGTATTCACTCCTGGGCAGCTTGAAAAATTCTCCAACGGATGACGGAATCTCGCTGTAATAGAGTTTGGCTGTGAGTTTCAGCTTGCCCCTGGCAACGCCCCTGGGAAGCTCCCAGGTGTAGCTTTCCACCCTGGTCTCCCGCGGCCCGATGCGGTAGTCAAGTTTTGTATTGTCCGCAGTGTACCACTGGCATACGGTCATCCTTCCCTTTGGATCAAAGAATGGTTTCCTGAAGATGCGCGCCCCTTCGGGAACATTTCCATCCCTCTTCAGCCCCTTGAAATCATCAATTTCAAGTATTTCACCTATGGCAAAATAGGCCTTTGCGCCGGAGGCTATGGTGTATTCTTCCATTGGAAATCCCTTGGGATCAACCGGGATATGCCACCTCTTGCCGCTTGCATCCGTCGCCCACACCTCGAGCCACAGCATACGCTCTTCAGCAGAGCCGGAGGGTATCTTGTGGCCTGCCTTTCCGTTAAACAGCTCGGCCCTTATTGCAAGCGTATCTCCTGGTGCAATGGTGCTTTTTCCCGCATAGAGGGCCACGTCAATGGCGCCGGCAAGTTTTCCGGCCACATGCGACCCGTGGAAGGTGTGGTGTGCAATGTCCTTGCGGTGCTTGCCTCCGGAGGCCGCCTTCCCTGGCGCATGGTACATGTGGCAGTCCTGGCAGCGGACGCCCTCTTTTGAATAGGGGCCTTCCTTCCATTCGCGGTAAGTGCTCTTTACCCACATGCCATAGGGGCTCTGCTCGTCATGACAGGTGGCGCACAGCTCAGGGCTTCTGGTGAACCCGGAGTATTTCGTCTTGTGGGCAGGCGACCTTGCATCCTTGCGCGGGCCGTTCTTTGTCTTGCCCGGATCTGTTATGAAGCTGAAGTTAAAGGGCTCTTTTTCAGATGTGCCGGTTATGTTGTGACACACCTCGCAGCTTACCCCCTCGTTGGCCCTGGTGCCTGCCGAGGGTTTCCCGGGTGGTATGTCGCCGGACAGAAATGCGAGGGGGCCGTGACAGGCAATGCACCCGGCCTTCACGCCTGCTACCTTTTCGAGCTTTTTTGAGTGGGGCAGGGCGAGCTCGAAATATTCAACCTCATCCCAACTGTGTGTAAAGGATTTTGACATCATGCTCTGCCGCCACTCCTGGTGTATCTCCCTGTGGCACATTCCGCAGTAGGATGGTTTCTTGAAATCATCATATTTGAACTTGCCCATTTCCGCCGCAAAGGCAGGTATTGAAAATATCAGCGACAGAAATGATGCAGTCAGCAAGCGCAGCATTTTGCTTCCTTTCATGACCGGTCCCTTCCTTGTGGTAAAATTGATGGAGATGGTGTCAGGGCGGCATGCTCCTCCCGGATGCAATCCGCCCCGACATTCATACTGTATCAAGCCTGTTATTTTGCATGTTTGGCAAGATATTCAGCCACGCCTTCGGCAGTCGGTTTCATGGCATCCTCGCCGGGCTTCCAGTTGGCCGGGCATACATCGCCGTGCTCTTCGTGGAACCGGAGTGCATCGAGAATTCTCAGCGCCTCGTCGACACTTCGGCCAAGCGGCAGATCGTTGACAAGGGCGTGGCGTATTATGCCCTCCCTGTCAATGAGGAACAGCCCCCTCAGGGATACCCCCATCTCTTCAAGCAGCACTCCGTAGGACAGAGATATCTTCTTGTTGAGATCTGCCACCAGCGGGAACTGTATGTCGCCGATTCCCCCCTTTTCAACCGGGGTCTGCTTCCATGCAAAGTGGGTGAACTGTGAGTCCACAGAGACGCCTATGACTTCGCAGTTCCTGGATTTGAAGTCTTCAAGCGCACTGTTGAAGGCCAGAATCTCGGACGGGCATACGAACGTAAAATCCAGTGGGTAGAAGAAAAGGCATACATACTTGCCCCTGTATGACGAAAGGGCAAGGTCTTCCATTGTGTTGTTGGGCATTACTGCCTGTGCTGTAAAATCCGGTGCTTCTTTTGTAACAAGGTTACACATAATCGATACCTCCTTATAATGACTTGACTGTTTAGTTATGATTGCTGATGTTGATTGTTTGATATTGCGTACAGTGGTGCCTGCAGGCCCTACCAGTTTTCGCAAAGCAACTCGAAATGCGCCCTGGCATGATCGCATGCCGGGCATTTCTCCGGCGCCTCGGCGCCTTCGTGGATGTAGCCGCAGTTCCTGCAGCGCCACTTGACAGTTTCGTTTCTCCTGAAAACCCGTCCCTGCCTTATGTTTTCCGCAAGTGCCAGGTAACGGGCTTCATGCTGTTTTTCAGCAACTGCTATGGCCTCAAAAACGGCTGCTATGTGGCTGAATCCTTCCTTTCTGGCGGTCTCGGCAAAGGAAGGATACATCTCGGTGTGCTCGTAATGCTCCCCGCTTGCGGACGCCATGAGGTTTTCTGCAGTAGTTCCGATGACGCCAGCCGGAAATGATCCTGTTATTTCAATCTCGCCGCCTTCCAGTAGCCTGAACAGCCTTTTGGCATGTTCTTTCTCCTGATCGGCAGTTTCCTGGAATATGGCGGCTATCTGGACATATCCCTCCTTTTTTGCCATGGATGCAAAGAAGGAGTAGCGGTTTCTTGCCTGTGATTCCCCGGCAAAGGCGGCCATTATGTTCTTTTCTGTCTCTGTGCCCTTGAGTGACGGCATGGTTTGCTCCTTGATCTGGCGGGTAGAGAATATCTGCTGAAAATCCAGTTCAGGATTTGCCGGCCCGACCAGCTTTCCTGGCCCCGGGATTCAGCACGAGGCAGCGGCAAGTTTCCTGCCGCTTTCAGTGGCCACGTACCTGCAACGTACCGGGCTTTCCACCAGGCCCTTGTTTCTGAGGCTTTTTATGCGGCAGCTTACTGATTTTGAGGGAATGCCGGTGCTTTCCGCAATGTCCTTGCATGCTACAGGTTCATCGGCCTGGGCCAGCGCCGCAAGGATTTTCGCCTGCTCTTCTGTAAGTGAAATTTCACCGGATTTTTTTGACGAACATTTACATCCCATCTGATGTACCTCCTTGAAGTTTATCACGAGTTTGTTACGGGTTGAAAGCTCTTTGTCATGTTCTTGAAGATTGCCCCTGCCCCCCCGGCCGATTCAGGCAGGCCTGGAAGAGGCCTGCTGGCATTCAGGGCAGATGCCCAGATAATCAACCTGGCGTTCAAGGATATGAAATCCGCATGCGTCCGCAACCGCCGGTTCTGTGTCAGGCTCGCAGGCAAGCTGAACGTCTGCTATCCGTCCGCACTTGACGCACCTTACATGGTGATGCCTCTCGGTTTTCCCGTCAAACCTCTTCTGGTTGCCAGTGCCGAAAAGCTTGGTAACCATGCCGGCCTCGGCAAGCTGCTCAAGATTTCTGTAAACCGTGGCGCGGCTTATCCTGGGCAGCCTGGCCTGAACCATACGGTATAGTTCATCGGCAGTCGGGTGGGTTGTGACCCGCCTCAGCTCTTCCAGTATAATTTCTCTCTGATTTGTCATCCTCATGATGCTGGATGTCTCCCGAAGTTATTGATACAGATTATTAACTGATATTTTATATTATGTCAACATATTTTACCTTTTTTGTCCAAATTTTTTCTAAATGGCAAGGCGTGATAATTTTATTTTTTTATTACAATATGTTACGCAATATTTGGCCAGTGTGTCGCTGGCTGCTGTAATAATTTCAGGGAAATTTCTTCAACGGATTGATAGCAGAGGGAACAGGGGGCCAGACCCGTGAAGAGCGGTAGCGGGAAAGGGACGTGCAGGGCATGCGGGACAGGTGCATGCCCCGCATGCCGGATAATGTCAATAGTGCAGACTAAAAAAGCGTGCCGTTTTTAATCGAAATTACAATTCCAAGCCCTGCTACAACAGCGAACCATATAATCAGCATGGTTACTGCGCGTCTGCCATGCACCTCATCAATTGTAACCACTTCTCCTGCAGGCGCCCTGCCAGCCCTGAATGCCGCCATGGCCGGGAAACAGAGTACGCACAACCCCATAACGAACGTGGCAAGGAACAGGAGAGTGCTTGGCCAGTCAACATTGACCTTGTAATCAAATATGGAGTAACCGGCTGCGGCGGCATAGTCCATCCTGAGTCCTTCCCGGGCCGCGCACATTGTGAAAATGACAATGAACATGGCTGTCGCCGCCTTTGCAGCGTATTTTTCAGGATTCAGGTGCGCCATGCCGAGGTATGCCACAAGTGCAATGCCGCCAACGGCGCCAGCAACGAAAAAGGGATTTTTCAGGAAACCCAGCTCCGCCGGTATCTCTCCCGCCCACCAGAAACCGGCGGCAGCCGCAACCACCGAGAAAGCAAACGCTATCCCGGCACCCCTGCGGGCGACATAGTCCAGGTAGGCCGGATCATAATCAGTGCGTTTCCTGAAATAAACCGTGTAAAGCATCATGAAAACGCCGGTGACTGCAAATGATGACAGGATAAAGTGGAGGAACCTGCCAGGGGAAAATCCGTGGAACTGCCCGCCGTCAGTAAGGTAACTGCCCTCCGGAGTTATTACCCAGCTTTTCCACTGGGCGGGCATGAGCTGTTCCATTGACAGCATGTGGATAATTACCGCGGCAAGGAGCATGAATATCAGCGCCAGCCAGGCCCAGCCACTGGAAAATGAAGATGCGTCAGAGTTGCGGTTGCCAAGATAGAACCCGTACGCGGCATAGAACCCCCCGGTTACAAGCACAAGGAACATCAATGCGTAAAACGCGGACATGGTGTTTGCCGTGTACCAGAAAGGGTCATAAATGACCTGGACAAACAGCAGCGGCGCCACTCCCAGCACTATGGCGATGGAGAGGCTCACCGTTATCACGCGGCCAAGGGCCTTGGCCAGTTTCAGGCTGTGGTCTGTCTTTCTGGCTGCCTCCAGCAGGGCAACGAAGGTGCTCCCTACCACCAGGTTGACCATGGTGATGTGCATTGCAAAGGTGAGCACCATGAGCACCTGGAAGAGAAAGGGATAAAACGGTACTCCGGCCGGGTCGCGCATATTATTCAGAAACAGGGAAAGATCCATGATTTACCTCCTAACGATCCAGAACAGATATTCAGCAGCTGCCGCCTTGTCTTCATCATTTCCGGAAAATGGCGGCATGTAGGGATAGTCGCCCAGTGCCTCAAGGAAGCCCGCTATGTCATCCGGGGATTCGGGTGACAGGTTGGCGAGCAGGGCGGGAAGCGGACGCATTTTTGCGTGTATGTCAAGGGCATGGCAGTTTCCGCACTGGTGAAGAGCGATTACCCTTCCGGCCAGCAGCCTGTCTCCGGGGTTTTCCAGATCTGTTTTGTCAGGGCGGAAATAGAGATTTTTCAGGAATCCCTGGCTGTCATACTTTTCTACCTCGGATTTTATGCCCTTGGCCGCCAGATCCGTGCCTATAATCTGGTTGCCGTACATGTACTGGGCGATGATGTAGGGTCTCCTTATCCCCTCACGGAACCCCTCGCCGGCGCCAATGCCCAGGAACAATATGCACAGTATGACAATGCCTGTTGCCCTGCCTGACCATTGCGGTTTTATCAGTCCGCACAATACAAACCAGAGAAGCACTACAAGGTATGAAGCGCCGGCTGCCTTCAGCATGGTCCGGAGATAGGGAAGTCCGCCCTCAAGCCCCAGTTCCCTTGCGGGGGCAGGTATCCTGAACAGGTACCATACGCTGAAAAGAGCTCCTGCCGCCATGCCTGCAATGCCCCACACAGCCGCCTTCCTGACTATTTCGTCCCTTACCTTGCGGTCTTCAAGGGTGCTTGCGACTATGACTGCATAAACACCTGCAATGCCGAACATGAGCGCCGTGCGGGTAAAGAGCTGGGGCCAGTAGGTCTCGTTGAAGAAACCGTCAAAAAAACCTCCTGTTTCTACCCATTTGCCAGGAGAGAGCATGAATGCGAGAATGCCGGTGATTATTACCATGCTGATCCACGCCGCCCATGCGTAGAGCCAGCCCAGCATGAGGTGGCTTTTTGAATCTATCCTCCCGAGTGTGTAGTAATACACATATATTGCAGCAATTTCTATGAGGAAAAAGACCCATTCGGTAGCCCATCCCCATACATAGTTGTGAATCAGCCCCGATATGGCCCTGGGGCTTGCCACCGTAGCGGCAAACCATATTCCCACTCCGGTAAGCGAGCCGATTACAAAACAGAATACAAGGATCATCAGGGAATAGCGTTTGATGAACTCCATGAGTTCGGGGCGGCCTTCCTTGACGGATTTGCGTTCAATATAAACATTGAACCAGAAAGCCCCTGTTGCCAGATGACATGGAAGTATGTGAAAAGTGGCAATCAGCGCTATGACAATGCCTGATGTGAAAAAGGGAAGTTCCCAGAATGGATACATAAATGCTGCCCTCCTTTGTTGAAAAAAGTAAAGCCTGACCGGAAGAGTTCAGGTGACCAATGATTCAGTATAACGACAAAACCCGTTGCCGTATTATAAGGTATGGCGCGCGGTGTTTCAAAATATATTATTGATCCGGATATGGCCCGCATCTTTTTCCGGCTTTTGGGTTTTAATGTTTCCCGGAAAGTATTATTACAACCGCGATGCCAGGGAAACGTCTCTGATTCCTTCAGGAACATACATGATTGACAGCGCTGGCCGGCTTCCGGCTACATGTAAAACGAATAATGCGACTTATAATTTCCTTTCTGAGGCTTTATCCGTTAAAGAGCTTCACCACGCTTATAGCCATGCTCTTTGCCGGAGTGGCGGACGGGTTCGGAATGACCATGCTGCTGCCCCTGCTCGGCCTGGCCTTTCATGACAATGGAAACCCGGTCCATGCCTCCTCATCGCTTGAGCGGATGGCAAGGTCTTTTTTTGATGCACTCGGGATTGAACCTACAATTGTTATACTGCTCAGCCTGTTTGTCATAAGCATCATTATCAAGGTGGTGCTTGTGCTTGTTGCAAACCGGCATGTGGGCTACATGGTTGCCCAGGTGGCTACTGATCTTCGCCTATCCCTGCTCAGGGCGATGCTGAAGAGCCGCTGGAGCTATTTTGTGCATCAGCCCGCCGGAGCGTTTGCAAACGCATTCGCAACCGAGGCCGAGCGCTCCGCCAGGGCCTACCTGTTTGGCATGCGCCTTGTTGCCCTTGTTCTCAATGCCGCGGTTTACAGCGCAGTTGCTGTAATGATTTCATGGCAGGTAACCGTTGCCGCCCTTACGGCAGGCATGTTTGTGCTTTATGTCCTGCGGCTGCTTGTAAAAAGGGCGAAAACGGCAGGCAGAAACCAGACTGAGCAGCTCAGGTCCATGCTTTCCCTTGTTACCGATCTGCTTCACTCCCTCAAGCCTCTCAAGGCCATGTCCAGGGAAGATATGCTGGGCCGCATGCTCACCGACGAAACCATGAAACTGCACGCCGCCCTGCGTCATCAGGTTTTCAGCGTGGAGGCCCTTAAGGCACTGCAGGAGCCGCTCACCACCACGCTTTTCGCAGTTGGGCTCTATGTGGCGCTTGCGTGGTACAGCCTTTCGATGTCCGGCGTGCTGGTAATGGTCTATATCCTGAACAAGATAATCAAGTGTCTTCAGAGGGCCCAGCGGGAACATCAGTCCATGGCCATTGCGGAGAGCGCCTACTGGTCAATCCGGCTCAGGATACAGGAGGCCAGGAAGGAATGCGAGTGCGGCGGCGGAACGGAAGAGCCCAGCTTCTACCGCGCCGTGCGGCTTGAGAATGTAAGTTTCGGCTATGAAGAGCGCGCAATTCTCAGGGACGTATCCCTGGAGTTTCCCAAGGGTTCCTTTACCGCGCTTGTCGGGCCGTCAGGCGCGGGGAAGACCACCATTGCCGATATTGTAACCGGACTTGCGGAGCCCTGGGAGGGGGAGGTGCTGATTGATGATACGCCTCTCCGGCGGATTGATATGGTGAAGTGGAGAAGAATGATCGGGTATGTGCCCCAGGATACGGTTCTGCTGCATGATACCATATTTAACAATGTTACCCTGGGAGATCCGGCATTTTCAGAGGCCGATGCGGAGCTTGCCCTCAGGAGGGCCGGGGCCTGGGAGTTTGTATCTTCATTGTCCCTGGGGATGAAAACCGTGACAGGTGAGAGGGGAAGCAGGCTTTCAGGCGGCCAGAGACAGCGTATCACCATTGCAAGGGCGCTTGTGCACAGGCCTGCGCTGCTCATACTTGATGAGGCTACAAGCGCCCTTGACCAGGCAAGTGAAAAAGAGATATGCGCCACGCTCAAATCCCTCAGTGGAGATATTACAATTATCGCCATCTCGCACCAGGATTCACTCAGAGAGGCTGCGGAGCGGGTTTACCGGCTTGAAAGCAGCAGGTTGGAAAGGGTGCGGTAATATTGCTTTCAAAAAACAGATCAGAAACAGACAGGGATGGTATGACAGTTCTGAAGGCCCTTTGGTGTTTAACGGCCGCCCTGATTCTTGTGATTATTCATCTTGTCCAGCCATTTGAAACAGATGCGGTGGCAAGGGGAGCATCGGGGCATGCCGGAGAAAAATTTTTTGTTGCCCCTTCATCCGTGCCGGCAGCGCGGCGGTTATCGCCAGGGCAGCGCCGGCAGCCGGGTGCAAAGGGCACTTACGTCATGAGCAGCCGGGCTGAGCGCCTTCCCGCTCCTGTCATCATGGCTGATGGAGCGCAGGGAGACCCGGAGCTTGACGCGCCAGGAGAGGTTTCCCTCTGGCTTGGCCTTGAAACCGGCCGGTTCAGGGATGCGCCAGCCGACTGGTGGCTGATTCAGCACAAACCGGATGGGTCATGGTATTCTTATGATATTCAGTCAGGCGGTTTTGTGCCAGGGGTGACCGTAACCTTGCAGCACAGGCTGGTATCGTTTCCAGTGACAAGACTCATATCCGTTCCTCTTCATAACTCCGGAGCCTACAGCTTTTATTTCGGGGTTGATCTGGAGCGGAACGGGAGGCTTGATGCGGATACACTTTTTTACACACAGGTGAACGTGAGGGCGGTCAGGCGGCAGCCATCCCAACGGTTCACGGTTTACAACCAGGCATATCAGGAAAACTTTGCCGCAGACTCCATGGATGAGATATTGGCCAGCGCCTCCGGGGCATATGTGTTGCTGGATCCATTTTCGCCTGAAGTGGCGGAGAAGATACAGCTGATCAAACAGGCCGGC
>JALVQQ010000215.1 GCA_027025395.1 Deltaproteobacteria bacterium
AGCCTAATAATGGCGTTTCAAACGCAAATGACTCCCCTTTCCGGATATAAGGCATTACCTGTCTTCCTTCCCGAGATCGATCTCTGGACTCCACTCCTTCCACTCATCTTCAGGTTCGGGATAGAGCACAAAGTGAGTGCCATCTTTCACGACATCCCCCATCTCCTCCCCCTCAGGGGTGGCAAAGGATATGCCCCCGGCCACAATAGACTCAAGGGATTCGGTCTTGATGTCAACCCCTGAAAATATGCCGGCATCCACACTGATCCCGCTGACATTCCAGAACCTGCTCCCCTCCCTCACAAGGCGGCTGTATGAATCAAGGATGTTCAGATGCACCCACACCTTCCTTGAGTCAGATGAAAGTTCATAACCAAGGATTCTGCCAACCTTTACCTGCTTGTAGTACACGGGACATCCTCGTTTCAGGGAGCCTAAACGGTCTGCCTCAACCACCACGTGGAGTCCCTTTCCGAAATTGGGAATGGCTGGCGGCTCATCCAGGCCCTTGAGCCACGTTACAGGCTTCCCCTTTCCCGGAAGGACCGCAAGGTAGGAGCCGGAAATCACTGTTTCCAGGTTTTGCACACCACTCAGCCCGAATTCCGGGCCCACTATCCAAACCTTGGTTGAGGGAGTGAACAGGGATGCGTGGAGCCGGTCCACAAGCGCTGACACCCTGACCCGCCTGGTACCATCATCAAACTCTATCCCCTTGACAAAGCCGATTGAAACCCCCTGGTAGCGAATGCTTGCGTTCCGCTCAAGGCCCTGGGCAAAGCCAAAGTCAATGGTTATGGGTATGTAGTCGGCATTTCTTGCGCTATCTTCATCAGGAAACAGGTTAAAGACCTCCCACTCCCTGATCTTTCTGCCCCTTGCAGGATTGATGAAGCTTACGGAACCCATCATCATGGAGGCAAGGGGGGCGGTCTTCAGGGAGACACCGGTCCTGATGCTGCCGCTTATATCGATACCGCCTGCATAGAAGAACCGAGATTCAGTTGTCAGGAGGTTCAGGTACTTCTTTTTGATAAACACATTGACCACGATCCTGTCCTTCTTGCTGTCAAGAGTGATGCCGGTAACCTCGCCCACCTGTACCTGCTTGTAATAGACAGGGCTGCCCGCCACAACGGACACGGGATTTTCAGTCTCAAGGCGCACAAAAATCCCGTTTGGCTTCAGGTCTGGCACATGCTTTACAGCCTCGGCATAGCTTTCGTACAGTTTAAACCTGCGTCCTGGCTTGGCCTTCTTCAGTTTTTTCCTGTAATACTTATGGGGATAATCAAAGGCGACCCCGCCGGAGAGAACCGTCTTAAGTGTGCCGGCGTGCAGACTTATCTCCGCAGGTGTGACCTGGAGATTAAATCCGCTATAGTTCCAGAATACGCACTTGTCATTCATCAGGTGTTCAAATTCGTCGTAAATAATAAACGTGAGATCAACACTGTTGTCCCTGTTCAGCCTGTATTTTGCAATCTCTCCCACCTGTATATGCTTGAAAAAGACCGGTGCGCCAGGCTCAATGGCATGAAGGTCTGCGGAAACCAGCCTGTAGAATGTTCCCTGCCTGAGGATTTCCTTGGAGTGGCTGCCCTGTACCGTAAATTCCCGGCTTGGCTCCCCGCTGCCAGGGACAAAGGTGATATAGGGCCCTGAGAGCAGGGTGCCAATATTGCTGATACCGCCAAACCCCACCTCAGGACGAATTATCCAGAACTTTGTGCCTGTCCTCAGGGCAGACACAGTCATGGGATCCATCAGGATTTTTGCAGTAACATTATACTTACGGTCACCATGATTCAGGGTGAGTTTCTGGACACGCCCCACATCTATGCCATGATAAATCACCTTTGTAAGGCCCTCTACAAGGCCTTCTCCATCAAAGAGCTTCAATTTAATCTCGATGCCGTACTGGGCATCTTCAAAATCCCTGTACAGCTTGAAAACCTGGCCATTTTTTGCTGGTGGCTGCTTTGCAAGCTCCTCCGGCGTATAAAAACTGACCCCGCCATTTAATATGCTGCTCAGTGACTGCATGTGGAAAATTATGCCGTTAAGCCCGCCCTTGAGGGTTATGCCGCTTGCGTTCCAGAACCTTGTCCCCGGCTTGACCAGGCTTGCATACTCAGGCTCTATATAACCTTCCACCAGGATTTTTCCGTTCTGCTCCATCTTGTAACCCTGGATTGCGCCCACCTTTATGTCCTTGAAATAGATACTGGACCCCTTCTGCAGGGAATTCAGGGCATCGGTTGCAAGCTTGATATGCAGGCCAGGGGAATCCTCAGGGACAGGCGGAGGTTCATCAAGTCCCATGAATTCACGGCATGGAACCTTTGACTGTCCGGGTCTCACCGCTATGTAAGAGCCTGTCAGAAGGGTTTCCAGGCCACTGACCCTGCCGGCAGAGATCTGGGGCCTGACGATCCAGAACTTGACATCTTCAACAAGACCCTGTTCAGCCCTCCGGTCAATGGCTATGTGCAGGGATACAGTATCAAGGCCCTTGTCCACTTCCACCTTTTTGACCACGCCCAGCGGAAGGCCCTTGAGCATGACCTTGGTTTTGCCTGCAACAACACCCTCGGCACTGTGAAAATGCACAATGATATCAATAGGCCTTTCCACCACGCTCTTGTACAGCAGCCAGATACCTATTGACAAAGCCACCAGGGGAAGGATCCAGATAGGTGAAACACCTTTTTTCCTAATCACACAGTTTTCCATTTGTTAGCACTTGATACCCGGGGGTGAATTTGCGTACTCCAGGACAACGAGCAATGATCAGCCCTTAACAAAACCGTTACGGTTTGCACATTTCCTACCAGTTATAGGCCAGCCCCAGCCCGCCTATAAACTGACTGGATGCCCCCCTGTCATCCACCACCGGACTGTCATGGGCATCCCCTGACAGGCAGCGGTACTGCACGCCTGCGGCCAGGTGCCAGTGGGCGTTTATATGCATCACCAAGGCGGGATTTATCCTGAAATCCTTTACTCCCGCAGATGCATCAAATTCAGGAAGCCCTGAACGGTTGTGATTATCCGCATCCACGCTGAAATACGTATCCATGTAATTACTGCTGGCATAGGTCCCTGTAACTCCAAGATATACGTCAAACATCTCATGCACGGGATACCATACCCCTGCCTGTGCATACACTGTATATCCGTGGTGTTCATTGGCCATATCTGCCAGCACATCAACATTGGCGGCAAAACGTTTACGTGGATTACCGGGCTTTACAAATTCAACGCCCAGCCAGCCCCCTCCCTCGATGGTGCCGTCAATATCCCTCATCTTGTCAACATAATGATCCCTGACATCATTACGGCCAAGCCTGTAATTAAGGGAAGGGCCAAGACGAAGCCACGGATGGTCAAGCAGGTTGCCCTGGAGCTCAAAACCCTTTAACTGGACAAACTGCTCACTACCATCAAACACATATTTCCCAAAGGGCGCGGCACCAAAAAGATAATCATCCGACCCCTCATAATCCGGGGCAAATCCAAGGCCCACGCCAAACACGTGCAGCCGGGATTCAATACCCACGAATGCAAAATCAGCCGCGCCTGCATGCTGCAGACAGGCTCCCCACAGCAAAAACAAGCAAGATAAGATGGAAACTTCCCGTTTCAACATGAGACTTCTCCCTTAATCCGGCCTGACCAGCAGCCGGACATGATGCATATCCGCAGAAAAATGACACCAGGATTGCCCCCGTGGCCAGGACTTTTCTCCTGCTGCCGCCATGAGCCAATTACCTGGCCGCATCCCAGATAAGCCTGGTATCAAAAAGCTCTGCCGCAAGCATTGTAGATATGACCACACCACAGAAAAAGGACGCCGCAGGCGCCGCCGCTATTGTTGACAGAAAACCAAAATTCACCAGGGCCGTGAGCAGGGCGATCACAAAGATATCCAGCATTGACCACCGGCCGATAAACTTGATGAACCTGAACATCAGTGTCTTGTGCCTGAGCCAGCTCTCTATGCGGAAGTGGATGGATACGAGTATCATTATAATGCCTACTATCTTGAAAATCGGCACCAGCACACTTGCCACGAGGATTATCGTACCTATGCCATAGGAACCCTCCTTGAAGAAATATATGATTCCATCCATGATGGTGGAACACTCGGAAGCCCCCATAGACTCTACTGTCATAATTGGCAGCACGTTTGCCGGAACCAGCAGCACAAGCGCGGTAAGGACGAATGCCCACGCATGCGCTATGCTGTCAGGCTTTCGAGGATGAATGGCACTGTTGCACCTGGGGCATTTCATTCCCTCAGCCCCACCCGTGGCTTTTACTGCATAATGACATTCATGGCACAAGAAAAGCCCTGCCTCCATCCCGGTAAGCGGAGTTTCCCTGGGTGTTGCCCCTTTCATGCCCTTTCCTCCACTACATCTGGTGCATCATGAACAGTTAAGCTGTTTTGTCCTTGCTCACCGCCCCTGCACGCCTCATACAGGACATCCCAGTAATAATTTTCATCCAGCATGGAGGATGACAGCAGTGTGGCTCCAAGGAGCCCTATGAAACAGAAAAACCCAGTATCATACTCTATACTGGCCATGTGAAAGAGCTTTACTATGGTTACCAGTATGCCGATCATGTAAACCTCAAGCATTTCCCACTCATCCAGCTTATCATACAACCTGAACATGAAAACAGTAGCCCTGTTACCCTTGTGCATGCAAACCTGTACGGATACCACAAACAGCAACAGCAACTTTACCAGGGGAATGACAATACTGGTGAGAAGGACTGCCATACCTGTAAAAACAAAACCGGAATCAAGCAGCGAGTAAACGCTGGCATAAATGCTTCCAGTGTTCTCAAGCCCGTGAATATCAAGGGTAAGCAGGGGGAGAAAGATGGCCGGGACAAAAAGAAGCAGCCCGGTGAGGCTTAACGCCATGGTCTTTTCCGCACTGTTTTCAACAGGGGAATCAAGGACACAGCCGCACCTGCAACAGCAGAGCTTCTCACCGGGATTTATATCAATCCTTGGGACTACAAGATCGCAGTCAGGACAGACAAAGACGTCCCCGGGGTTCAAGGTCACTTTTTTATTCCCAACGCCTTCCTGACCCTTTCCATCCACAACTGGCGCTCCTGCTCCGGCATGAATGTCACAAATTCTCCAATGGCCCTCTGGACTCCCATATAATCTATGAGGAAATTGTACACGGCATTTGCCGCATCAAGCTCTGCACCCAGGGACTGGTTCTGTGCATCCAGGAGGTCGATGATGGTCTTTATGCCCTGGACATAGGAATCTGTCACAAGCTCAAGGTTCTGTTTTGCAGCATCCGCAGCCTGGCGGGACAGGGTAATGGATGGATATGAGGCCCTGGTGCGGTTAATGGCCTTGAGCACGTTCTGCACGATGAACTCTGCCTGGGAGCTGCGGTTAATGCGAAGCCTTGCCACCTCCTGCTCAAGCCTGGCCGCCTCCGAGACCTTTTTGCCACCCTCAAACAGGGGGATACGGGCATAAACACCCACGTTCCAGTCAGTATCATCAAGGTTGCTCAGGTGAGCGTCCCTCTGCCCTGCACCGTCCTGGGCAAAATACTGGTCAACCTTCCACTCAACCGTGAAATCAGGGAGCCATACCTGGCGGTTTGCAGATACCCGAAGCCTCTCCTTTGCCTTGATTGCCTCGGAGTACCCTTTAAGTTCCGGGCGTATATCCAAGGCCTCCTTTGCGGCAAACTCCCTGAATTTCACCAGGTACCGGGGATTTTCCATGAGTTCCAGGAAGAACTTGTCGCCCATGATAAACAGCGGGTCCTTTAGGGTTGCCTCTTCAGGGATGAACCGCTCCTGTATGGGCCGGTGCATTATCCTGTTAAGGGCCTCCATTGCATCCAGGGTGTCGGATTCACGGTAGAGCACCTGGCTGCGGTCATTGGCATACTTGGTCTGCCAGCGGTAAACCTCGTCAGGACCGGCAGCTCCGGTTGAGACTTTTGTCTCGGCACGTGCAAGGTTTGCCTCTGTAAGTTTCAGGTTCTCCTTGTAGATTCGCTCAATGGTGCGGGCACGAAGCACATTAAGGTATGCAACCGAGGCATCGTAGGTGGTATCAAGCCGCACAGTATCAAGGTTTCTCTTCCTGGCCTCAAGGAGATGTTTCTCTGATGTATATTTGGCCCACCTGCTGTCTGAGTAGAGCAGCACGCTTCCACCGGCAGTCCCTGTCCATGCCCTCTCAGGGCTTGCCCCGGCACTGGCCTTTGCCCTGTCCTGGTCTATTGCCCTTGCCCCTGTCTCGATATCAATTCGCGGAAGCAGGTATGACATTGCCTCTTTCACTGCATGCTCGCCAACCTTCACAGTGGTTGTGGCTGCCTGGAGCCTTAGATTCGCCTTGACAGCCTCCTCAACTGCCTGCTGAATATCCAGGTGACGCCCTGTTTGCTCTGGCTCGTTGTTGATGAGATTTGCTCTGGTCATAATGAGAAGGCTTGGATAGACCCCAAGTGCCCGGGCTGTTGCCATGTTGATGGTAATCTGCCGTGAGCGCATGAACTCCACGGCAACTGAACCTGGACGCACCCCATCCACTATATCAAGCATTGCAAGGGCAGTACGCCTGGCAAGCACATCCTGCTTTCCCTCTGTCTCAAGCCCTGCAAACAGGCCATCTTCAACCTGCCTGGTATTCCAGATGGAAAAACCCGGAAGCCCCTTTTTCACAAGAAGCCGTGCAAGCATCTTCTGCTGATCCTCTCCAAAGTGCCACAGGGGACCAACCATTACGGCATCAATGAACCCCGGGAGGGTGGCAATAACCGCCTGGGCGCTTTTATCAGCAGGCACCACATTAACTGTAATGCCGTGGCGTCTGCCAAAATCCGCTGCCAGGCTGTCAAGTTCAGGAAATGCCTCCACCTCCCGCCGGTCTATTACAACGGCAAGGTGCTTGAACCGCGCAAGCTCCTGGAATGTCTTTATGTCCTGGTCCAGGTAATAGATATAGTCAATGTACACGAAGTTCCTGATGCCACTGGCATTCTTTTTCTTGTACCTGCCCATCAGGGCAAATTTGGGTATGTATGGCGCAACAACCGGCTTTGGAATATTTTTAAGGCCAAGCACCTGGGATGACGTGATCACACCAAGTGCCAGGACCATATCAACCTGTGATGACCTGAAAAGCCTGCCAAGGGCTTTTCTGACCCCCTTCCTGGTACCGTTTCCGGACAGGACCCACCTGTCAGAAAACTTTATCCTTGCCTCGTTCCTGGCAACACCCGCGATCTCCCTTTTATACCGCTCAAGCAGCGCCATGTCCTGTGGTGTCGAACCATCCATGACAACACCCACTCGCCACACCCTTGAGCTGATATTCAACATGGCGTCCGCGCTGTCCCGTGCATGAAGCCGCGGGACAAACATGCCTGCGGCAGCAAGCAGGGCAATCAAGAGGAAACAGACACTATTTTTCATAATGAAGAACTCCCCATCACTTAATTTTGAAAAAGGTGGCATAGAGCACCGGCACAAAGACAAGGGTAAGCACCGTGGCAAAGCCAAGGCCAAAAACAATGGTCACTGCCATGGAGACAAAAAACGCATCCTGGAACAGCGGGATCATGCCCATCATGGTTGTAAGGGCGGCCATCATGACAGGCTGCATCCTGGATACCCCGGACTCAACTATTGCGTCCATTCCAGGCATTCCATCCCTTATATTTATGTCAATCTGGTCGATCAGCACCAGTGCATTCTTGATAAGCATACCGGAAAGGCTCATAAGGCCAAGAAGCGCCATGAACCCGAAGGGCTGCTTGAGGAGCAGGAGGCCTGCGGTGACACCTATAAGCGCCAGGGGCACTGTAAGCCAGATAATCAGCGGCTGACGAAATGCGTTGAACATGAATATAACTATGAGAATCATCATGCCAAAGTAGATGGGTATGTTTGCAGCAAGCTGCTTCTGGGAGTCAGAGGAATCCTCAAGCTCTCCGCCCCATGCGATAAAGTAGCCTGACTTGTCCTTCAGAGGGATAATGTCGTCATACTTTATGGGTATGGTCTTGTCTGTCCACTCCTCGCCCTCCTTCAGTGGAGAACCCCTGTATGCGGCCAGGTCAACGCCAAGCGCCTGCTCTACCCTGGGTTTTACCCTGGCCATGAGCTCGGCAGGAAGCTCCTGCCTGGGATCTGCGTGAATCTTTATCATCTGGCGCCTGTGCCACCTGGACACCCTGGCATTTTCCCAGCCGGTTTCCAGGCCATTAAGCACCTGCATAATGGGGACATAGCGTTTTGCCATTGGGCTGAAGAGCTGGATTTCAAGGAGATCGTCAATGGTATCCCGTTCAGCCTCCGGGGCCCTTGCTATGATTGGAATGAGGTTTATACCCTCCCGGTAAACCCCTGTTGTCTTGCCGGAGTAGTTGGCCTCTATTGCTGTTGCAACCATAGGCCTTGTTATTCCAAGGGACATGGCGCGATCCTCTGCCAGAACAGGCCTGGGAACCTTGACCTTCTCGCCCCACTCGGTGCGCACGGCCTTGGCTCCTTCCTCCCTGAATATCCGCACGGCCTTCTCCGCCATTGCCCTCAAAATTTCAGGGTCTTCACCGTTGATACGGAGCTGGATCTTGCCTCCATTTGCAGGACCCAGGTTGAACTTCTTTACGTTTATGCAGCCGTCAGGGAACATCTCTTCAAGGTCATGCTGAAACCTGGACTGCATCTTGTCTATCTTCCTGTAGTCATCCACTGTAACCAGGACACTGGAGTACTGGTTGGCTGCCTCAACAGGAACTCCGTAGGTGAGCAGGAAGCGTGGATGCCCCCCGCCAATGGCCGATGCAATCTGGGTGATACCGTCTTGTTTTTCAAGGTACTCCTCAATCTGCCTGACTTTTTTTGCTGTCTCTTCAACATGAATACCCTCCCTGAAAAAACTCTCCACCATGAACTGCGGCCTGGTGGATGCAGGGAAGAAGAGCTGCTTGACAAAACCGAATCCGTAAACAGACAGCACGAAAAGACCTGCAACAATACCAATGGTTATCCACCGCTGCCTGATGGCAAGGGTGAGAAATTTCCTGTAAATTTGATAGAACTTGCCACCGTATGCATCCCCGGAACTTCCCTCTGACTCCATGTCCTTTTTTGAGAGTATAAACTTGCTGGTTACAAGGGGTGTGGTGGTAACCGCTGTTACCCAGGACAGGGACAGGGAGATCAGGATGACGTAGTAAAGGGACTGGCAGTACTCGCCGGTGGAGTTTGACATGCCGCCAATGGATGCAAATGCCATTACAGCCACTGCAGTTGCAGCAAGGAGCGGCATGGAATTCTGGCCCACCACCTCCTTTGCGGCCTGGAGGCCATCCATGCCCTGCTTCATCTTGACCTTCATGCCATCCACAACCACGATGGCATTGTCCACCAGCATGCCAAGGGCAATAATCAGGGCGCCAAGAGAGATTCGTTCAAGGGTTATGTGGTAATAGCCCATGACCACAAAGGTGGCTGCAATGGTGAGCATGAGGATGAAACCGATAATAATACCGGACCTGAGCCCCATGAAAACCGCCAGGACCACGATGACAATGGCTACCGATTCCAGCAGGTTGATAACAAATCCGTTCACCGCCTTGGTAACGGACTTGGACTGCATTGCTATCTCCTTTAGCTCCATGCCCACCGGAATCTGCCCCTGGAGCTCATCCAGGCGCTTCAAAACGGCGTTACCCATGGTGACCGCATTTCCACCAAGCACAGTGGAAATTGCAATGCCAATTCCCACCTTTCCATCAACCCGAAGGATCTTTGAGGGCGGATCAACATAGCCCCGCTTTATGGTGGCAACATCCCTCAGATATACCAGGCGGCCATTCTTGGAGGCAATGAAGAGGTTGCCAAAGTCCTTTTCAGACCTAAACTCCCCTGTGGGATTTATTGCAAGGTACTGGGGGCCGAATTTCAGCCTTCCGGAATCAACCGCAAGGTTCTTGGCCCTGAGGGCGTTAAATATCTCCTGCTGGCTTATGCCAAGGGCCGCCATCTTTGAACGGGACATCTCTACATAAATAGCCTCGGGACGTATTCCAAAGAGCTCTATTTTCTTTACGTCCTGGACCACCAGAAGCTCTCTCTGCAGGAGCTCAGCCACCTCTTTCAACTCGGCCAGCGAGTAACCATCCCCCACAAGCCCGAAGTAAACACCAAAGACATCACCAAAGGCATCGTTGACGGTTATGGGACCTGCCCCCGGGGGCAGGTCGTTCTCATGGTCACCCATGCGACGCCTTAGTTCATCCCATACCTGGGGCAGGGCGTCCTTGCGGTACTTGTCCTTTATGATGACATGCACCAGGGACATCCCCCTGGATGAGTAGGACTCCACCCTCTTAAGCTGCCCCATCTCCTGCACGGCCTTTTCTATAACCTCCGTAACCTCCTCCTGGACTTCTATGGCAGAGGCACCGGGATAAGGAGTGAGGATAACCGCCTCCTTTATGGCAAACTCCGGGTCTTCAAGCCGGGGCAGCCCCACGTAGGCAAAATACCCGAGCACCAGCATCACAAAGGTCATGGTCCAGGTGATGACACTCTTTTTCATGGAAAATTCAGCGATATTCATGCCTTACTTTCCCTCTCGCTGTTTTTCCCAGGGCCTTGCCTTCATGCCGTCATAAAGCTTGGTGACACCAGCCACCACCACCTGGTCACCAGGCTTAAGACCTTCAAGGATCCTGATGCTTGATGAGCCTTCCAGCCTGCCAATTTTTACCTCCCTCTTGTGCACAACTCCCTTGGCCGGGTCATACACAAAGACATAGGGGTGATTACCAGGCGCATCCAGAACTGCGATGGCAGGGATCAGAATCCATGACCTCCCTGAGGCATCGTTATCCAGTGCTGTAACAGAACAGGTCATGCCGGGAAGTATGTTTGCCTCCCTGGGCTGATCCATTACAAAGACCACCTGGTAGGTCTGGGTGGCCGGATCTGCCTCGGTGGAATACTCCTTTATATCAAGGGGAAACTCCCTTCCAGGTATTGAATCAAACCGGGCAACCACCTTGCCTGCGCCCTGTTTCCTGATGGCTGCCATGACAAGCTCCGGCACATCAACAAGGATCTCGATGCGGGAGATGTCCTGGAGGCTTACAATAGGCTCTTTTGCCCGTACCTTCTGGTAGTTTTCCACGTACCTTTTTGCAATCACACCATCAAACGGGGCGCGAAGCGTGGTATCCCTCAGGGCGTTACGGGCATCTTCAAGTTTGGCAAGTGCCACGTCCCTGGCGGCGCGGTAACGGTCAAAGTCTGCCCTGGAAACCTGGTTCTTGGCATACAGCTCCTTGTACCGCCTGAACTGCTGCTCTGCCTCCCTGTAGCTTGCCTGTGCCTGGGCAACGGCTATCTGGAAATCCCGCTTGTCTATCTGGGCAACGAGATCCCCCTTTTTCACATGCTGCCCTTCCTCAACCGGAAGCGCCACGAGGGGGCCCGAGACCTTGAAAGAAAGCTCTGCACGCCGTGCGGCCCTGACAGTGCCCGGGAAGCCGTGTGTCAGCACCCCGCTTGAATCCTTGACTGTCATCAGCTTTACCGGCCTGACCACCTCTTTCTTCTCCTTGACCTCTTCCTTGCCACACCCGGTAATTAAAAGACTCGTAACCACGGCAAGCAGGACAATGTACCAGGTGTCCATGCCTGAGGATAACCCGTTCTCACGCTTTGACAATTTCATCATACCTCCCCTGCAAATCCTATTTTTCCTGAATTGGGCATTTCAAAAAACTTGGTATCTATTCAGCGTGATAATTGGTCTTGTTTTGGAGTGACTCTGAAGAATTTCGTAGTTTTTCTTGGCGAAGCGGAGCCAGAAAATCACGTTTGTCTCAGCGAGGCACCAG
>JALVQQ010000216.1 GCA_027025395.1 Deltaproteobacteria bacterium
AGATTACTATAAAATTCTCGGGGTATCAAAAAATGCATCCCAGGAAGAGATCAAGAAGGCATTCAGAAAGCTGGCCGTCAAGTATCATCCTGACAAGAACAAGGGTGACAAGGCGGCCGAGGAGAAATTCAAGGAGATTAACGAGGCGTATGCCGTACTGAGTGATCCGGAAAAGAAAAAACAGTACGATACCTTTGGGTCCACTGAGTTTCACCGCAGGTACAGCCAGGAAGATATTTTCAGGAATGCCGATTTCAGCAGCATCTTCCGTGACATGGGCATGGGCGGTGATATTTTCAATATCTTTTTCGGCGGCGCTTCCCAGGGAGGCCGTGGCGCGGGAGTGCATTTCGAAGACCTGTTTGGCACCGGCTTCCACCAGGGGCAGGGTTGTGGTGGCGGCTGTCATGGTGGCGCGGGGAGCCAGTTTCAGCAGCAGCCAAGGGGCCAGGACGTGATACTTGATCTTACACTCACCCCAAAGGAGGTCATTGAAGGAGGAAAGAAGATTATCTCACTCCAGACCGGCGGCGCCCAGGAAAAGATATCCGTCAATATTCCCAAGGGGATAACCGATGGCAAGAAGATAAGGGTTGCAGGAAAGGGTACCCCTGGCCCCGGAGGACGGGGTGATCTTTACCTGAGGATTCATGTCTCGGCCGGTCCGGGTTTCAGGATAAACGGCAGTGATGTGGAATCCGACCTGTTCATACCCTTTTCGGATGCCTGCCTGGGCACAAAGACAGAGGTCGCAACCATAGACGGCAGCAAGGTAAAGCTGAAGATACCCGCCGGAATCAGATGCGGCCGGAAGATGCGGCTCAAGGGCAAGGGGCTTCCAGGGCCAGGAGGCCGCCGTGGCGATCAGTTTGTCAGGGTGATGGTTGATGTGCCTGAAAAATTGACCGGAGAGCAGAAAAAACTGGTCAAATCTCTTAAAGAGGCCGGGCTTTAACGTCAAGGGCCATGACAAGATCCTATCTGACTGCAAAATATAACAGAGGGTATTGCACACCTGCCACTGATACATTATAAAGTCGGCACATAACGCGCCCGTAGCTCAGCCGGATAGAGCGCCGGACTACGAATCCGTAGGTCGGGAGTTCGAATCTCTCCGGGCGCGCCAGTAAAATCATGGGGTTGCGGCAAACGAGCCGTGACCCCTTTTCCTTTTTGGTCACCTATTGGTCACCCCTTGCGAGAATCGCAGCAGTGCAGAAAATCCAGGGTGTTCCTACCCTCAAAAAAACCACCTCCATCAAGTTCCTGCCTGGTAACAGACATGTAGACCTCGGCAGATGTTTCCGCTGTCTTCCCTCCCTGATGTGGTAACAAACCGAGCGCAAAATTGTGCCCAGTGCCTCCCCAGAGCCTCAAGATAGGCACTGGAGGAAAATTTTCCTTACAGTCTGTTGGGATTTAATTCCTAACGGTTGATTTTGTCCCTGCTCAAAAAAACCGCCTATGCAGAGATGGTCTTGCATTGCCACGTTTGACTTTCGCGCAGGGAAAATATATCAATTGGTCACTGTGGTATGATTTTATTGTCATATTCAAGAAGACAGGAGCCTGCTGATACCATGCATGCGAAAAGCGGCCTGAAAATATTACGGCACAAACCAGCTGGAGATTAGAAGATTCATGAAAAAGGCACTTGTTACAGGCATTACCGGCCAGGACGGCGCATACCTTGCCGAATTTCTTCTTGGCAAGGGGTACGAGGTGCACGGCATCAAGCGCAGGGCCTCACTGTTCAATACAGACAGGATAGATCATCTCTATCAGGACCCGCATGAAAAGGACAGGAGATTTATACTACATTACGGGGATTTGACAGACTCCACCAATCTCATAAGGATAATCCAGGATGTTCAGCCTGACGAACTGTACAACCTGGCAGCCCAGAGTCATGTGGCAGTTTCATTTGAATCTCCCGAATATACGGCGAATTCCGATGCGCTGGGGACCCTGAGGCTGCTGGAGGCCATCCGCATACTGGGCCTTGGGGACAAAACCCGTTTTTACCAGGCCTCAACCAGTGAATTGTTTGGCAAGGTTCGGGAAATTCCCCAGAAGGAAACCACTCCATTCTATCCCCGCTCTCCATATGCCGTGGCCAAGCTTTATGCCTACTGGATCACTGTTAATTACCGTGAGGCTTACGGCATATATGCCTGTAACGGCATACTGTTCAATCACGAATCGCCCATCAGGGGCGAAACCTTTGTATCAAGGAAAATAACAAGGGCGGCGGCCCGCATAGCCCTTGGCCTGCAGGACTGCCTGTATCTTGGAAACCTGGATGCCAGGCGAGACTGGGGCCATGCAAGGGACTATGTAGAGATGCAGTGGCTCATGCTCCAGCAGGACAGGCCGGAAGATTTCGTGATTGCAACCGGGATACAGCACTCGGTACGGGAGTTTGCCCAGCTTGCATTTAATGAACTGGGCATAAGCATCAGGTGGCAAGGCCAGGGCAGGGACGAGGTGGGCATTGCCCATGCTGAAAAGGCTGATCTTGCATTTCTGGACGGAAAGACCATTGTGCGCGTGGACCCGCGCTACTACAGGCCCACCGAGGTTGAAAGCCTTCTCGGGGATCCGGCCAAGGCAAGGGAAAAATTGGGATGGGAGCCCAGGATCAGCTTTGAGGAGATGGTCAGGGCCATGGTGCGCAAGGACCTGGAACTTGCCAAAAAAGACCGGCTTTGCATAAAGAAGGGATTCGATGTCTGCAAATATTATGAATAAGAAAGAATTGGTTCCGAAAAGTCTGCCAGCCGGCGCCAGAATTTATGTTGCCGGTCACAGGGGAATGGTAGGCTCGGCCATAACCAGGAAACTTAGGGCAGAAGGATACCATAATATAGTTGCAAGATCGCACCGGGAACTTGATCTGACCAGTCAGGAGGCGGTGAAGGATTTTTTCCGGAACGAAAAAATTGACTACGTTGTGCTTGCCGCCGCCAAGGTGGGCGGAATTCATGCAAACAATACATATCCAGCCGATTTCATCTACCAAAACATGATGATAGAGTTCAATGTGATACACGGGGCATTCCAGGCGGGAGTTGAAAATCTTCTCTTTCTTGGCAGTTCATGTATCTATCCCAAGCTTGCGCCGCAGCCCGTCAGGGAGGAATATCTTTTGACCGGCCCGCTGGAGCCGACCAACGAGCCGTACGCCATAGCCAAGATAGCGGGCATCAAGATGTGCGAGGCATACAACCGGCAGTACGGCACAGGATACCGTTCGGTAATGCCAACCAACCTTTACGGCCCGTATGACAACTTTAATCTTGAAAACAGTCATGTTATTCCTGCCTTAATGCGCAAGTTTCACCTGGCCAGGCTTGCCAGGCAGGGTGACGTGGACGGCATTCGAAAGGATGAAAAAAGATTCGGTCCCATACCAGAAGACATAAAGGATGCGCTTGGCCTCGCCTCAGACCTTTCGCGGTTACGCCGGGACAGTTCTCCGAAGGTGGTTGTCTGGGGAAGGGGCAAGGCAAGACGCGAATTCCTGCACGTGGATGACATGGCGTCGGCCTGCTGTTTTGTCATGAACCTCGACGCCTCGCTGTTTTCCGGTGATTCCCCGCTTTCCTTTTTTAATGTGGGCACGGGCGTGGATATTGCCATCTCGGAACTTGCTGAGATTTTGGGGGAAATAACGGGATTCGACGGAGAGGTAACTTATGATGCCGCCAAGCCTGACGGAACTCCTCGGAAATTGCTGGATGTGTCAAAACTGGACGAACTTGGCTGGAAGGCGGAAACCGGTTTGAGGCAGGGACTCGTGAACATGTACAAATGGTACCGTGACAGTACGGCCTGAGTCTCGGCGGGAGACCCCGCCGCGCATAACGCAGCCTGAACCTGAAACAACAGGCGGGATGAACAATTTAACATCATTTTGCGTATAAATTTACGTTTACGAAAATATGATAGGGAAAAACCAAAAGAACGCATCAATAAAGAAAATACCTTGTCAAACTCTGCTATCAAGCCTGGGTCATAAGCTTGTTGCAGATCCATTAATTTAAAAGGTATATTGAAGGGCATTCAAATATTAATGGACGTAAATATAGGTCAACCTTTCACTGCACCTGACCGTCATTTTGCCGCGCTACATGGCGGCAGGTGAATTCTGACGCTATGCCGAGCCGCATACGTATAAACGGAGTAATTTCATGTTTTCAACAGCTGCAATTCTTCTGATGGCAATCCTGTTTCTCGCCTCTTCAATAAGGGTGCTCAATGAGTACCAGAGGGGAGTAATCTTTCGTCTTGGCCGGGTAATTGCCGCCAAGGGCCCGGGTCTTATCATTCTCCTGCCGGTGATTGACAAGATGATAAAGGTCGATCTCAGGACAGTTACCCTGGATGTGCCCCCCCAGGATATCATCACCAAGGACAATGTTTCCGTGAAGGTCAGCGCGGTAGTCTATTTCAGGGTCATGGAGCCTGTTAAAGCGGTAATAGAGGTGGAAAATTTCCTGTTTGCAACCTCCCAGCTTGCCCAGACAACCCTGCGCAGCGTTTGCGGGCAGGCGGAGCTGGATGAGCTGCTGTCCGAGCGGGAGCAGCTGAACTCGAGGATTCAGGGCATACTTGACATGGACACAGAGCCCTGGGGGGTAAAGGTAAGCAAGGTCGAGGTGAAGGAAATAGACCTTCCTGACGAAATGAAACGGGCCATGGCCAAGCAGGCCGAAGCCGAGCGGGAAAGACGCTCCAAGATAATCAATGCCGAGGGCGAGTTCCAGGCCGCAGCCAAACTCGCCGAGGCGGCGGATATAATTGACAGGGCCCCGGCCGCGTTGCAGCTGCGCTACCTTCAGACACTGCGGGAGGTGGCATCGGAAAACAATTCGACAACGCTGTTCCCGATCCCAATTGACCTGTTCAAGCCCTTTGTCAAGGATGCCGGCCAGCTTCGGCGCCAACACGGCCCTGCGGAAAAATGATTCCGCGTGCCGGGAAATTGCTCACCATAAACTGGCATAATGGCGACTTTCCCACCCTGCCAGGGCTTGCCAGGAAGATACTCTCTCTCCAGGCAAGGGACGACGTGGAGATGGCGGAGCTTGAGGAAATCATTGTCCAGGAACCGGCCCTTACCATGAAAATTTTACAGATGGCGAATTCCGCCTTTTTCAACCTGCGTGTTGAGATTACCTCGGTTCGCCATGCGGTAACAATGCTGGGCATGGAAACAGTGATGCGTCTGGTTATAAGCGCGGTTATGTCCGGCAGGTTCATGACAGTGCCCCGGAAACTGGAGGGGCTTGCCAAAAGGCTTTACCGCCACTGTGTGGCCACGGCCATCTTTGCGACGGAACTCGAGTTCGAGCTTGATGAGCCGGACCCCTATACCCTTGGCCTGCTTCACGACATCGGATGGCTGCCGCTAATGGCCCAGGCCCCCGACATGTTTGTCTCAATGTTTGAAGACATCAACCTCTCAAGGAGAGAGCTTGAGGGGGCGTGGGGCGTGGATCATCAGTTGTGGGGCGCCAAGATGGCGGAAATATGGGAGCTTCCAGCCCCTTTTCTGACAGTGGCATACCGTCATCATCAACCCTTGCTTGAGACCGCGCCGCCCAGATACCTGGTAATGGTGGCCGTGGCCCACCATCTCGCCGATGCTGCGGGACAGTCGCTTTTCCTCCGTGACATCGAGCCGGTGGAGCCGGAGATACTGGCGCTTGCCGGGCTTGACGAGGCGACGTTCGCCGATATGGAAACCGCCGCCATCCGGGACAGAAACAGGATTGAAACTGTCTGCAATCTGATGCTCGGCTGATGGCGCCGCTCTGGCGGCCAGGCATTGTCCCGACTGTCCTTTAGCTGCAGCAGGGTGACACGGCGTCAGCCGGCGTCATTGTTAAGAAAGGCCACGCCCCGGTACATGTAGTGCAGCCCGGACGCCAGAGTGAACAGTCCGGTTGCCAGAAAAGCAAAATCCAGTATCCGCCCCTCCCATCCAGCCGCCATGTGAACGAGAACTAGGAATATCGTGGCAAGCTGTGCCAGTGTGGTGCATTTGCTCAGAACAGTAGGTTTTATCTCCACGCCATTATGGAACAGTATAAGGATAAGAACGCCAAAAAGTATGATTACATCCCTGCTTATTACCAGTACCGCGAGCCATTCCGGTATATGGCCCATAACGGCCAGTGTGATATAGGATGAGGCCAGAAGCGCCTTGTCGGCAATCGGGTCGAGCACCGCGCCTGTGCGCGTCTTCTGCTTCATGAGCCTTGCGACTGCTCCATCCAGGGCATCGGTTATCCCCGCCACGGCAAAAACCGCGAGGGCATTTGCATAGTCGTGCCTCAGCAGCAGGATAACAAGGGCAGGGGTAAGCAGTATCCTGAGCAGGGTCAGCAGATTGGGAATACTCATCAGTTACCTTTGTTCACCTTTTCGGCATTTCAGATCAGGTATAATCTTTTTGGGACATCAAATGGCCAAGGCGGATTCCGGATCATTCCCGTCCGGTTCATACCGCAGCACACCGTCCGGCTATTTTTTTTATCATTTCAGATTGTTCCATGAGATCATCAGGACGAAACCAGTTAATGTTCCTCTCCCGCCTGAACCATGTAAGTTGTCTTTTTGCATAACGCCTGGTATCGCGCTTGATCCTGTATATTGTCTCATCAAGGCTGTACATGCCATGAAGAAATTCGATAATATGCCTGTAACCAATGGACTGCAAGGGTTTTAGCGCAGGGGAGCATCCCTTGGCTAAAAGGCCGCGCACCTCGTCAACGAAACCCTGTTCAATCATGATGTCCACGCGCCGGTCTATACGCCGGTAAAGTTCCTGTCTTGAGCGGATGAGCACTACCTTGAGACACTGCATGGCGCCATGACCGCTATCCGGCGCGTGCCATCCGGAAATGGGCCTTCCGGTTGAAAACAGCACCTCCAGGGCCCGTATAACCCTGAAGGAGTCATTGGGGTGAATCCTGCCAGCCGCAGCCGGATCATGTTCCGCGAGCAATGCATGCAGGGAGTCAGTGCCATACTGGCCAGAGTAGCGCCGGAGCATCATCCTCAGGCATGGATGCGCGCCGGAGCAGGGAGCAAGTCCATTCAGAAATGCGTTCAGATACAGACCGGTGCCGCCGGCCAGGATGACCGCCTTGCCCCGGGACATGATGTTTCTGGCTGCCAGCCTGGCGCATCTTGCAAAATCCGCAGCGTCGAAAGGTTCAAATGGATACCGTATGTCCACGAGGTGGTGGGGGACAAGGTTGAGCTCACTCCTGGAAGGCTTAGCCGATCCTATGTCAAGCCACCGGTAGATCTGGATTGAGTCAACATTTATGATTTCGGCGTTAATCTCCTGGGCAAGGCGCAGGGTCAGTTCTGTCTTGCCCACGGCAGTAGGCCCCATTACTGCTATGAACGGATAGGGAGCCGGGAGCATCAGGTCCTCTTGAATCCGCGTCTTATCCGGTTTCTGCTGATTGTCTGGAAAACAGGCCGTCCGTGGGGACAGTTTTGCACCTTCTCTTCATCAAGCTGATCGAGCAGGGCCTTCATCTCCTCCGGGGCAAGGGGCTGATTTGCCCTTATTGCGCTGTGGCATGCAAGGGATGAGAGGAGTTCATGTATCATGTCTTCCGCCCTTGGCGTAGCGGCATCAAAAAGCTGTTCAATCATGCGTCTTGCAGTCTCTCCCGCCTTGCTGCCTTCAGCCAGAAAATCCGGCACGGCCTTGATGGCAAGCTGCGCAGGGCCGAATTCCTCTGCCCTGATGCCAAGTTTCTCAAGCACGGGCAGCAGCTCCGGAAGCCTTGAGGCGTCTTCAGGCCGTATTTCAACAACCTCGGGAAACATGAGGGGCTGGGCCGGGATGCATCCCCTTTTATTGAACTGCTTGAGAAGGCGCCTGAATATAAGGCCCTCATGGGCCGCGTGCTGGTCAATAATGACAATGCCGTCGGGGCCTTCCGCTATTATGTAGCTTTTATCATACTGCCCTATGATACGGAGCATGCCTGATGAAACATCCCGGGTTTCATCAGGCGCCGGAAATGCGCTGCGATTTGTATTACGTGGCGCGGATTCATGGTGTTGAACCGGGGCCTCGTTTTCCTGATCTGCCGCCCCCTGTTCCCCGGACGGCATGGAGGGGACTGTTCCGGCGGCATCCCTCAGCTCCCAGGGAAGCCCATGCCGTGCTTCATCAGCCTTCCAGCCGCTCTCTTTTCGGGGCAGGGGAGGAGGCCCCGCCATGCCGTCCGGCACGCCAACATGGCCGCCCTGAATCTCTTTCCGCCTCTCCCTTTCCCCTGTTTTTGCCTCTCCGGCATCACTGTCGGCATGCCGGCTTTCCGTATCCGCCGGTACTGAATGCCTTTGCTCCCATGCCCTCCTCGCGCCATGATAGACTGCCCGGTAAACTTCATCCGCGCGGTGAAAGCGCACCTCCTGCTTTGCGGGATGCACATTTACATCCACCTCGGCCGGGTCGAGCTCAAGCATGAGCACTCCTGCCGGATAGGTGCGCGACATGAACAATCCCCTTGTCGCCTCGCCGAGGGCCTTCCACAACATGCGGTTTGTTATGTTCCTCCCGTTAAGAAAAAAATAAAAAGCCCTTGAAGAGGAACGCGCTTCCTCGGGAGGTGTGACATATCCCCTGACATGAACGGCAGAGCCCCGCGCCTCCACCGGCAGGAGTTTCTTGACAAGGTCCCTGCCCAGAAGCGGCCACAGGGCAGCGGGCATGGTCTCCCTGCCGCTGGTGCGAAGCACCTGGCGCCCGTCGCTTGTCAGGGTAAACGCGGTGTCCGGACGGGCAACAGCATGAAGACGCACCTGCTGGGAGATATGTCCCGCCTCTGTCTGCCTCTGTTTCAGAAACCGAAGCCGGGCGGGGATTCTCATAAAGAGGTCCTCGACTTCCACCACTGTTCCCTCAGGGCAGCCGACCGGCTCCAGCTGCGGAGGCGCACCAAAATCAACCACAATGCGCCAGCCGGTTTCCGCCCCTGCCACCCGGGATGTCAAGGTAAACCTGGACACGGATGCAATGCTTGGAATCGCCTCTCCCCTGAAGCCCAGTGTCTGAATGGCTGCCAGATCCTGTTCCGAACTTATCTTGCTGGTGGCATGGCGCTGGACAGCAAGCTCCAGATCGTCACGATCCATGCCGCACCCGTTATCCGTGACCCTTACAAGCCGCCTTCCTCCGTCACTTATCTCTACCTTTATGCGGCTGGCCCCTGCATCAATGGCGTTTTCAAGCAGCTCGCGCACTACTGACGCCGGCCGTTCAACCACCTCTCCGGCAGCGATCTGGTCGGCGATATGTGATGGAAGCTTACGAATTTTTCCCATGTATAAAGTTGTAAACCTTTTCGGCTGTTGAGGCAGGCAATCCTTGCACCGCCTTGAGCTCCCTGAGGGATGCCTGCCGAACCCTTGCCAGGCTCCCGAATGACCGGAGAAGAAGCCGCTGACGCGACGGGCCTATGCCCGGTATGTCAGAAAGCGCGGATACCTTCCGTTTGCTGTCCCTGCGTTTCCGGTGTGAGCGGATGCCGAAACGGTGCGCCTCGTCCCTGACCCTCTGGACAAACAGGAGAACAGGGTCATTTCTTTCAGGCTCAAGCGGCTCCTCTCTTTCATGGATATAAAGCCGGTCCATACCCGCTCCCCTGCCCTTGGCGATTGCACATATAAAGGGGCGTTTCCCGTTCCAGCCGCCGTCTGTTGCCCCGCGAACTGCCGAAGACAGCTGCCCTGGGCCTCCATCTATCACCAGCAGGTCGGGCAGTGAATCCGTGCTCAGGCCCTTTTCGATCCGCCGTCTCACCAGGTCCTGGATCATGGCGTAATCATCAATGCCCTCAATGTGGGGGAAAGCGTAGGTCCTGTAACCTCTCTTCCAGGGCTCTCCATATCTGAACGCAACAAGGCTTCCAACAGGAAGCTCCCCGCCGGTATGGGAGATGTCAACGCATTCAACAGTTACCGGGCTGAAATCAAGATCAAGCCTGTGTTTCAGAAGCCCGGAAAGCTTGTTCCATCTGCGCCTGCCCACCGCAAGGCTTTCAAGGTCTTTTGCGGCATTTGCTAATGCCATCTCAACAAGCCGCTTTCTGTCTCCGCGGCCGGGAACGCTTATCTTTACGCCATATCCCCAAAGGCCCGAGAGCCACTCTTCAAGCGCTTCCGCGCCTGCAGGCAACCGGCTCATCAGGATATCCCGGGGAGGCGCGCCGTCCTGGTAGTAGTCAACCAGCAGCGCACGGAGCAGCTCTTCAGGCCTGTCGCCATCTTCAAGGGTTATGCGCCGCATGTCGCAGCCGGAGACCAGGCCTTCCCTGACCCTGAGAATGGCCACCGAGGCATCTGAATCGAGGGTGGCCATTGCGACACAGTCCCACGAGGCGTTAATTCCTGCAACAACAGACTGTTTTTCAAGCACCTTTTCAAGGGCGGCGATCTGATCCCTGAGTGAGGCCGCCCTTTCAAAATCCATTGCGCTGGCAGCCTCCTTCATACGGGCCCGCAAGGAGGCCAGGACATCAGAGCGTTTACCTGAGAAAAAATCAAGCACCTGGCGGACACGCCCCCTGTATTCCTCCTGTGAAATGGCCTTGACGCACGGCCCGGAGCATTTGGCCATCTGGAACTGAAGACAGGCCCGGTCTCGGTTTTTCATGGTGGAAGTGGTGCATGTCCTGATGCCGAATGTTGCCTGGACAAGCCGGACAGTCTCGCGCAGCGCGCCTGCGGATGGGTATGGGCCGAAATATTCGGCCCCGTCACGCCTCCGTCTGCGGACAATGCCCAGGCTCGGCCAGGGCTCACGCATATTTATGCGCAGAAATGGATATGCCTTGTCATCGCGGAATATGATGTTGTAGCGGGGCCTGTATTTTTTTATCAGGGTTGCTTCAAGGATCAGCGCCTCTTTTTCGGTGGGGGTTACAATTATTTCAAAACTTGCAGCATGCCGCAGCATCATGGCGGTGCGCGCCGGAACGCCGGATTTTTTGCCAAGGTAGGCTGCGAGCCTCTTCCTGAGCATCCCTGCCTTGCCCACGTACAGGACATTGCCAGAGGGGTTTCTGAAGATATATACCCCAGGGGCCAGGGGGATGTCGGACATGCTGATATCAGACGTGTCTGAAAACTGAAACAGTGGCATTTGGGTTACCGTTACTCAGAGGCTTTTGGACAAAGGCCGCGGCATTCAGGCATGAACCGTCCTGGATCTGCCTTCAGCCTGACGACCATGCCGCGTCTTGACAGGTTCATGAAGCAGGCCTAATCTTCGCAAGATTTTTGATACTCCCCGTTTCAGGTATAATAATGTCAAGATGCCGCGGGGCAAGCGCGCCGGGTGGCGGATGTCCGGAAGAGAGGAGGAGCTCATCACTCCGTATGACGGCGCGCCGTTGCGTGTGTGGGATATTCAGGGAGCATGACCTTGCAACACGGATGCCTGCTGGCTGCAACGCACCGGTCAAAAAGTTCAGGAGAAGAGTGTCTGCATGGCGCGTAGGCCACAGCTGGTCTGTTTTCAAGGGGTCTTCGCCCGGATTTTTTCATCCATTCCCGGTACGGGGCAGAAGCGGGGCTTGCGGCTATTGTGCCTGCATCTGCCCTGTGTACATCAGGAAACCTTCGTGAATAAACTGGCTTACGGCAAAGAAAAGGGCGAGGCCCATAGCCCATCTCACTATTTGTACCCTTGTGGGGTCGTATTTGAACATTTTTTTTGTGACCCCTATGATGAGAAATATGGTGCCGAATCCGTAAAATACCGAGACGAAAACCTGGTAAAGTGTTGCGGAGAACGCCCCCGGCAGCTCGCCGCCCCTGACGGAAAAGAGG
>JALVQQ010000217.1:0-3972 GCA_027025395.1 Deltaproteobacteria bacterium
GCCGTGGCTGGCCTTACATCAAGCGCGGTGTTTCCTGGTTGGAATGGCCATGGGATAAAGGCCGTAAAACCGCCGGTGCGGTCCTGGAGAGAGCGCAGCCTGTGCATGTGCTCAATGCGTTCGGCTGCTGTTTCAACATGACCGAACATCATTGTGGCAGTGGTGCGCAGCCCCTGTTTGTGTGCCTCCTCCATGACCTGCAGCCACTGGCTGGTGCTGGCCTTGCGCGGTGCAATCTGCTGTCTTACCCGGTCAACAAGTATTTCCGCGCCCCCGCCGGGTATGGAGTCAAGCCCTGCGTCAATCAGGCGCTTCAGCACCTCTTTTACCGAAAGGTTTGACATGGCGGCAAAATGTATAATCTCAGGCGGAGAAAAGGCATGGCAGTGAATGCCCATCTCCTTCATGAATCGCAGCATGTCCTCGTAAAACGAAAGGGGCAGGTCCGGATGCAGCCCGCCCTGGAGAAGTACCTGGGTGCCGCCAAGCGCCTTTGTCTCTTCTATCTTTTTCCCAAGCTCCTCCCGGCCCAGGACATAGCCTTCAGGATCGTCCGGCGCACAGTAATACGCGCAGAATTTGCAGCCGGAAATGCACTTGTTGGTGTAGTTGATGTTTCGGTCAATTACATAGGTGATTACAGGCTCGGGATGGATGCTGAATCGTACTTCATTGGCAAGCTGCCCCAGGGTGTTGAGGTCGGCTTCATTGTAGAGCAGCAGGGCGTCGTCCGGGGACAGGCGCTTTCCGGAGCGGATATCGGTAATGATTTTCTGCAGCATGACAGTTTTACCCTGATATAATGTTGTAAAGGGTATCGCGTTCCACCGGCTCTCTTCCTGCCTGGCGTATCAGATGTTCGATATCTCCCCGAACCATGCCCTGGTCAGTCTCTCCGCCAGCCATGTGGGTTATCTTCTCCTCAAGTACTGTGCCATCCAGGTCATCGGCACCGAAGGAGAGGGCAATCTGTGCGATTTTGGGGCCCAGCATGACCCAGTAAGCCTTGATGTGCGGGAAGTTGTCCAGCATAAGCCTGGAGACCGCAATGTTTTTAAGGTCATCCACGCCACCGGTTGGCGCCACGCTTTCAAGCCCGGTGTTTTTGGGATGAAATGCAAGCGGGATGAAGCACATGAAGCCTCCGGTTTCATCCTGTGCCTTTCTCAGGGCATCGAGATGCTCTATGCGTTCTTCAAGACTTTCGATATGACCATAGAGCATGGTGGCGTTTGACTGTATACCCATTCGGTGTGCGGTTTTTGCCACCTCTATCCACTGCTCGCCCGGAAGTTTCTCAGGACAGAGTTTTTCCCTTATCCTCGGGCTGAATACTTCGGCTCCGCCTCCAGGAATGGAGCCCAGGCCGGCTTCCGCAAGGTCCCTGAGGCACTCTTCAACGCTCCTGTTTCCAAGTTCCGCCAGGTGGGCTATCTCCACGCATGTAAATGCCTGAATATGTATTTCCGGCCGTTCCTCCTTTACCACGCGCATCATGTCCAGGTAGTACTGATAAGGCAGGTCAGGATGCAGACCGCCCACTATATGGACTTCGGTTACAGGCTCGTCAAGGCGCTCCCTGATCTTGCGGCGGATGTCGTCAAGAGACATCTCATAGGCGTCGCGGTGCCCCTTTTCTTTTCCGAAGGCGCAGAATTTGCAGAGATTGGTGCAGACATTTGAGTAGTTTATGTGCTGGTTATAGATGTAAAAGGCCCTGTTTCCGTTTTTTCTCTCCCTGACGATATTGGCCATGAAGCCCAGCAGCGGGAGGTGGCTTGTTTCGTAAAGCCTCAGGCCGTCTTCACGGGAAAGCCTCTGGCCGTTCATTACCTTTTCATAAATATCATACAGTTCCGCCTGTTTGAGTGCTGTTTCCATCAGCTGGCATGCTCCCTGTCTCTTTGGTGGTGAGGTTGGTCCCGGGGGCGGCCGCCTCTTCAGCCGGCTGAGCACGCTGCAGGCCGGTGCCCAGGCCCCGGGATACAAGATTGATGCACCCGTGTTTCAGTTTGCCTTTTCCTTTTTGATACGGTTTGCCGGAACAGGAATCCTGGCGAATTCAATGCCCTCGTCATTAAGGAGTTTTTCTTCGTCTTCTGTGGCTACTCCCCTGATGTTGCGTGGTTCAGCGGCGCCATAATGCATTTTCAGGGCCTCAGCGGCAAATCGTGATCCGACATCCTCGGTGTTTTCAACAACGGTATCGTATATTTTTTCCATGGCCTTCATGAAGCCCTGGCGTATTTCCGCCCCGTCCCCGCCTGCTGATTTTTTAATGGCCACGGGCGAGAGGATTTTTTCAACATCCCGGCTTCCGCACACTGGGCAGGCGATAAGGCCCTTCTCCTTCTGGTCCTCAAAGGCCTCCCTGTCCTTGAACCAGGCCTCAAATTCGTGGTGCTCGCGGCACCTAAGGTCAAAAGCGATCATCTGTAACTAAAATCTGGCAATTACGCACCGGGGTCCTGATCCAGGATTGTTTAACTTCTTGATAAGCCGGTACTCGTTTTCTGTTTCTGTTGGAATGGGCGGCCTGTACGGGCGTTGTACAGGTTCAGTCAACAAATTTTTCGTGAAGAAACTGACACTCCCTGGGCGTCAGGTCAAACCTTATTTCAGCCTCTTCAATTATGGCCTTGCGGCTCTTTTCCGGGTGCTCCTGCACCATGCCCGATATCCAGGCCACTGCCTTCCTTATGCGGTCACCTTCGGGCATTATCTGTTCAGTGCTCATTGCTCTTTCTCCTTTCTCTCCTCCCTTGCAACACCACCGGCCTTGCGGGGCCTGCCGTGAGTTCTGCCGTTGTTTTGAGGCACGGCGTAAAGCCTGAAATCTTCCACATTCAGATCGGGATTTCTCTCTATTTCGAGTACAATCTGGAAGTCGGCTTCGATTCTGTAGAGCGAAAATCTTTTCCTGTTCAGCATGTAGTCTGCAACTGCCGGAGGAACTTCCAGACGCACGGTCTGTCCCGCCACAAGTTTTTTGCGCGCGACAAAGGATGTAATCTGGCGCATGTGGGAAAGTGAGAGGGCTTCGACAGATTTTACAATCCCCCTGCCACGGCAGCAGGGGCACTTGATATAGCTGCCTGTCTGCACGGGAGCCCTGATCTTCTGGCGCACCAGGGCAAGGAGGCCGAATTTTGATATGCGGGCCACTTCAGTGCGTGCGCGATCCTTCTTGAGGCACTCCCTGAGCTTTTTTTCCACCTGCAGACGGTTCTGCCTGTTCCGCATATCGATGAAATCAACGACAATGATCCCTCCGAGGTCCCGCAGCCTCAGCTGGCGCGCGATTTCCTCAGCGGCTTCGAGATTGCTCTTGAGCGCTGTATCCTCTATGTCCTTTTCATTGACATTCCTTCCGGAATTAACGTCAATCGAGATCATGGCCTCCGTGGGTTCTATGACAATATGCCCGCCGGAAGGAAGCTGCACAAGCGGAGTGTAGATCTGATCGATCTGCTGCTCCAGGCCGTAACCTGCAAATATTGGCTGATCCTTCTGGTAAAGCCTTACAGTGGCAACCTGCCGTGGCGCTATGATTCTCAGGAATGCCTTGATGTTGTTGTATATTTTTTCATTGTCCACCACAATTTCCGATATGTCGGTGGTGAGCTGGTCCCGCAGGAAACGGGTAACAACATCGGCATCTTCGTAGATTACTCCAGGTTTCTTTGTGGACTGCACCTTGCCCTTCAGGTTGTTCCAGAGACGCACAAGGTAGCGCAGGTCCTTTTGAATGTCCCTCTTGGGAATACCGCTGCTGACCGTACGGGCGATCAGGCCCACACCTTCAGGGACCTTGCAGGTTGAGAGAATATCCTTGAGCCGCCTGCGCTCGGATTCATCCTCTATCTTTCTTGATACCCCTACATGGGTGCTGCCCGGCATGAGCACAAGATACCGCCCCGGGATGGAGAGATAGGTGGTTGCAAACGGCCCCTTCATGGCAGTTTCTTCCTT
>JALVQQ010000217.1:3982-11804 GCA_027025395.1 Deltaproteobacteria bacterium
ATGGCCGGTATAGTCAGGGTGAATTTCGTTAAACGGGAGATAGGCATTCTTTTTTCTGCCTATGTCCACAAAGACCGCCTCAAGGCTCTTTTCAATGTTTTGAATCTTGCCCAGGTAGATGTTTCCCCTGGTCTGTTCGTGGGCCTGGGTGGCGATATCAAATGCCTCAAGCCTGCCGTTGTCTATCAGGGCTATCCGGCACTCTTCTGGCGCCTCGCTGTTAATGATGATTTTGCAGTTCTTCTGTTTCTTTTTCTGGGTTCTGTTCTTTTTTGAAGCCATTAACTCTTCCGTCTGGTCTTTTCCCTCAGGGCCGCGCACTCTTTTGCATCTTTGAATCTGCGTTTTTCATCTGGAGCCTCGGAAATGACAGGCTGCACCCGCACGGATTTTACACTGTGACAAGGGCCGCGAAGGCCAGGCAGGCGGAACCTGTATGACGGACTTCGCCTTTCGGTGTGCATTTGGATTGCACCTGTCTCCCGCCTCCCTGGAGCCGCTGCACGCAATGTCGGCACTTGCCCCTGGAAATGGCAGACAACCATGACATACCGGGGGATGAAAACTCACGCTGTCTATCGCAAAGCTATCGATATTTACGCGGCGGTGCCGGCCTGCGGCCCCAAAGGCCATCTTGTCCACAAGCTTTGTTATGTTCCCGCCATGTACGTTTGCTGCTGGATGTGTGTTTCCCGGCAGCACTATCCGGGAATGGTTTGTCCTGGTTCCGAAGCCTTCCTTCCGTCAAGCGGCACCGTCTCTACAGCCCTGAACTACCGGTGCGGCCGATAGTAGGTGCGTCCCTGGAAATTTTCATGTTTCAAAACTTTTGCGCTGGCCATCTTTTCCAGCACTTTTTCTGCTGTTTCGGGCTTGATGCCAAGTATTTCCGAGATGTCGTGCGTTGTCATGGGCCTTCGTTTCAGTGTTTCCATTATTTCAACTTCAACAACCGGCATGAATCCCTCTTTGAGCCTGCGGTTGAAATCAATCACAACTTCGGCCCTGCTTCCGAGAAAGTTCCTTATCTCTTCCATCCTGTCCCTTGAAAGCGGTTTGGCCCAGGGCTCAGCCGGTGGCCGGGCAACACTGTTTAACTGTATCCGGTTGGGTTTTATCTCATCAACCGCCTGCTTCAGCGCCTTTATATCCTCCGGGCGGTCATTAATGCCCTTTACAATCAGAACCTCAAGCCACATTTCACCCTTGAACTGCCTGGACAGGGCCACCATTCCCTTGACAATCCCGTCGATTTTTACACATTCTGCCGGACGGTTGACCCTTCTGAATGCCCCGGGAAGAACCGCATCAAGGGATGGCAGCAGTATATCGGTATTACAGAGTTCGTCTCGCACCTCCGGGTCCGAAACCAGGGTTCCGTTGGTGAGAACCACCACCGGTTTGCCTGAAAGCTGTTTGGCAAATGAAATCAGCTCGCCCAGCCTTGAGTGAAGGCATGGCTCCCCGGAGGCCGTGAAGGTCAGAACGTCAAAGGGATGCCTTCCCGAGCGCAAAACGGTTTCAATGTCCTTTTTTATTTCCTGAACCGGAATATATTCATCCCGTTCGCATGTAAATTTTTCAGTTATCCCGAGTTCGCAGTACACGCAGTTCAGGTTGCATGTCTTCATGGGGAGAATATCCACCCCCAGTGAGCGGCCCAAACGCCTTGATGGAACCGGTCCGAAACAGTATCCCATAATGGAGCTAATTTAGCCCTGCCGCATGGGGTGTCAAGCATTTGCATGCTGAAACAGCAAACTTTCACATGGCCTGAAGCAGGCTATTGTCAAGGCATGGGAGAAAAACGCATCTGCTCGCAGGGCATGGCATCTGCCGTTTTGCAGGCCCTGAAGTACTCCTTTTGATGCCATCTGCACGGTTGTAGCCGTGCCGCGTTTTGCCAATGTCAGCCGCAAGGCAAAAGAAACGTCCCTGATATTTCACTGGCAAGTTAGATGTGGTAATATCCGGAATCTGGTTTATTATTTTGTCCGGAAATATACTGGACTTTCGCCTGTGCTTGTCCATTTATCAGGTTAATATGCGCCTGCCACCCAAGCAGGCCCGGTTTAAGGAGTGATAAAATGCCCAAGGAGGCATCAAAAAGCATAAAAGATATACCCAAGGCCTATGATTTCAGTGACGTAGAGCCCAAATGGTACAGGGAATGGAATGAGAAGGGCCTGTTCAGGGCCGGGATCCATGAAGGAAAACCCAAGTTTTCAATGGTAATACCGCCGCCCAATGTTACCGGGGTACTGCACATTGGTCATGCCCTTAACAATACCCTGCAGGATATACTTGTCAGGTACAAGCGCATGGACGGCCATGACACCCTTTGGGTGCCTGGTACGGACCATGCCGGTATTGCCACGCAAAATGTGGTCGAGAGGCAGCTTGCCTCCCAGGGGCTTACCCGCGACGATGTAGGCAGGGAGCAGTTCATCGAGCGTGTGTGGGAGTGGAAGAAAAAGAGCGGGGGCACAATAATAGAACAGCTCAAGAGGCTTGGCTGCTCGTGCGACTGGAGCAGGGAGCGTTTTACCATGGACGAGGGGCTGTCCCGGGCCGTGCGGGAGGTGTTCGTGCGCCTCTACGAAGAGGGCCTGATCTACCAGGATGACTATATTATCAACTGGTGTCCAAGGTGTCATACAGCCCTTGCCGATATTGAGGTTGAACACGATTTGGCCCAGGGCAGTATATGGTACATGCGCTATCCCGTGGCGGATGAGCCGGGCCGTCATGTCACAGTGGCCACCACAAGGCCTGAAACCATGCTGGGAGATACTGCGGTCGCGGTAAATCCTGATGATGACCGTTATTCCGATATCATCGGAAAGGAGCTGATGCTTCCACTTGTAAACAGGCGGATTCCGGTTATTGCAGACAGCCATGTTGATCCGGAGTTTGGAACAGGGGCCGTGAAGGTCACTCCGGCCCACGACTTCAACGACTTTGAAATTGCGCAGCGTCATGGCCTGGAATCTATCAACATATTTGATAAAAATGCCGTGATCAACGAAAATGGCGGCCCATACCAGGGACTGGACCGTTTTGAGGCAAGAAAGCAGGTCCTCAAAGACCTCGAAGCCCAGGGCCTGCTTGAAAAGGAAGAAGATCACAGCCTTGCGGCAGGAGAGTGTTACAGGTGCAAAACCGTGGTTGAGCCCCGTCTTTCAAAGCAGTGGTTCGTCAGGATCAGGCCCCTTGCCGAGCCGGCCCTCAGGGCAGTGCTGGAAAAACAGACCGAAATCGTGCCCGAGTCCTGGATTCGCACCTACGAAGAGTGGATGACCAACATAAGGGACTGGTGCATTTCCAGGCAGATATGGTGGGGGCACCGCATACCCGCATGGACCTGTGAACAGTGCGGCAGGCTGGTGGTTGCAAGGAGCGCTCCTGACAGGTGTCCGGACTGTGATGCAACCGTGCTTGTCCAGGAGACCGATGTGCTTGATACATGGTTCAGTTCGGCGTTATGGCCGTTTTCAACCCTTGGCTGGCCTGAAGAAACCCCTGAACTCGAAGCCTTTTATCCAACTTCCGTACTGATAACCAGTTTTGACATACTCTTCTTCTGGGTTGCCCGCATGATGATGATGGGAATCCACTTCATGGACGAGGTGCCGTTCAGGCATGTCTATCTTCACGCCCTTGTAAGGGATGCCCAGGGCAAGAAGATGAGCAAGTCAACCGGCAATGTCATTGATCCACTTACCATAATGGAAAAATATGGTACGGATGCAGTGCGTTTCACCCTTGCCGCGTTCGCTGCCCAGGGCAGGGATATCAAGCTGGCCGAGGAGCGCATTCAGGGGTACAGGCATTTTGTGAACAAGATATGGAATGCCGCACGCCTTGTATTGATGCACCTGGAAAAGAGTGATGCCGAAAATCTTGTTATTGGTGATGCCGCCAGTCTTGGAGTTGTTCAAAGGTGGATTCTGTCGCGTATGAACAGGGTCACCGGGACCGTGCGTGATGCCCTTGATAACTTCAACTTTGATATTGCCGCCAGGGAACTGTACCAGTTTTTCTGGCATGAGTTCTGTGACTGGTACCTTGAGCTTGCAAAGCCAGCCCTTTCCGGAACATCTTCCGGCCAGGAGGCTGATGCGGCCCGTGCCGTGGCGCTTTCAGTTCTTGATCAGTCCCTGCGTCTCCTGCATCCCTTCATGCCGTTTGTCACAGAGGAGCTGTGGCATCATCTGCCCGATATGGGCGCTCCGCGCGGATACATAATGCAGAGCCCTTTTCCTGAGAGTTCCTCCGCCCTTGATTCACCGGATGCAGAGAGGGAGATTGAACGTCTCATGGAGGTTATAAGCGGGATTCGCAATGTGCGCGCGGAACTGGGCATTCATCCCGGAGCGCGTGTGGAGATCGTTGCCCTGCCTCATTCTCCAGAGGCCGGGGCCCTGCTGTCCGGCCATCTCGACGAGATAGAAAATCTTGCCAGGGTATCCGGCATCAAACATATTGAAGAGGGCGGTCAGAAGCCATCAGGAGCGGCATCACTGATATTTGAAGACCTGGAGCTTTTCATGCCTCTAAAAGGGCTTGTGGATATAGCAGGGGAACTCGCAAAGCTGCAAAAGGAAGAGGCAAAGGTGTTGAAGGAGCTCAAAAAGTCAGAGGCCAAGCTTGCAAACAGTAACTTTACCCAAAAGGCCCCGCCCGAGATAGTTGAAAAGGAAAGGAACAAGCTTGAAAGATCCAGAGCAAAACTTGAAAAGATAATCAGTCACAGAAAGACGCTTGAGGCAGCCGGGGCATCGTAAGATGTTTCGGCGCTGGCTGCCGGCATGTCAGGCCAGGACCTCAGTTGAGGTATCTGATTCAAAGAACAATGAAAACCGACCCTGCTGAACGTATTCTGTTTCGACCTGACCATATTCTCTATGCGCCTGTAATAGAAATGGCAGTGAGAGAAGATCTGAATCATGGGGATATTACCTCATCTCTCACCATTCCCGAAGATCAGCAGGCCGCAGCGGAGATAATCGCCAAGGAGCCTTTTGTCGTTTCCGGGCTCTTTGTCGCAGAGGCGGTGTTTGGTTTCGTTGATCAGGATATCCGCTGCTCCGCAGGGGCCGAGGAGGGCCGGTGGTGCCAAAAGGGGGATGTCATTTTTGAATGCCAGGGCCCGTGCAGGTCGATCCTTGCTGCTGAACGCCCCGCACTCAATATTTTGCAGCGCATGTGCGGCATCAGCACGCTTGCCAGCCGGCTGGTGCAGGCAGTCGGGGAGTCTGAATGCCGTATAGTCGATACCCGGAAGACCACTCCCGGGCTTCGCATCCTTGAAAAGTACGCGGTGCGCGCCGGAGGTGGTTATAATCACCGTTTTGACCTCTCTGACGGCATACTTGTCAAGGATAACCACATCATGGCATGCGGCTCTGTAACTGAAGCAGTACGGCGTGTCAGGGCAGGGGCGCCGCATGGCCTGAAAGTTGAGGTGGAGGTTTCCACGCTTAATGAGTTGAAGGAGGCCCTTGAGGCAGGTGCCGATGCCGTTCTGCTTGACAATATGAATGTTCAGGAGCTTGCGGAAGCTGTCCGTTTTGCAAGGAGCCTGCGTCCGGAGGTGCTGGTGGAGGCGTCGGGCGGCATTACCCTTGAAAATGTGAGAGATATAGCGGAAACCGGGGTGGACATAATATCCTCGGGCGCGCTTACACACTCAGCGCCAGCAGTGGATATAAGCCTGAAGGTGGCGTGAAGCAGGCGAGCCCGGGCGGGTATCAGCAAGGGGGCCGGGTGCCTGGCAAAAGTTAAGAACGGATTGAAATCTCAACTCCAGAGCCGCCCAAGGGTGCGCATACAGTTTGACGCGATAATTTCGTAGCCTTTCTCTGTGGGGTGTACATTGTCTGACATCAGTGCGCCTGAAGTGTCCCGCAGGCCTTCAAACAGATCGGGAAGCAGGGGGATTGAGTATCTGGCAGCCAGTTCAGTATAAATTGTTTCCCATCCCGGGGCGCCATGCCCGGGCAGCGAAAAGCCCATGAGTCCCGGCCTGATTTCCTGCGCCAGGGAGCGTTCAATGATTTCGGAGATGTTGTCGCGCGCCTGTTCAGCGGAAAATCCATTGAAAAAATCATTTATTCCAAACTCTATTATGCATGCGTCAGGCGCCAGCGCCAGTACGGAGCGATCCATTCTCGCAAGCCCGTCCGCTGATGTCTCACCTGAAATTCCGGCGTTTATTACCCGGTGTCCGCATAGTTTCTGGAGGAGGGCAGGGTAGGATCGGAATGAATCCACCATCCAGCCCTGGGTGATGCTGTTGCCGAAACAGACGATTTTCATGTTGAGGCCTTCGGGGGGGGCGGGATGCGACACTGTCAAGGCTTATGAAGTTTCCTGCTGTTCGCGTCTTATCCTTCTCATTTTGAGCTGCTGAATCTGGCGCTGGAACAGGTATTCAATCAATCTTTCCTTGTCATCTTCATTTATCCAGGTGAATTTTACCGCTATCTTATAAATACCATCCTTGATGTTTTCAATACGCAATACCTGGCCAAGGCAAATAAAGAATACATAGTCGGGCAACAGGCCTATCTGCATCTCAAGGTGCTGGCCCACGGGAATGGGCCTGCTGCTGATGAAAGCTATGCCTGCGGCGCTAATATCGGCATGGACGCTTGAAAATCCCCTGGCTTCTTCCTCCCCCTTTCTCAGGGTCTGGATAATAAAGGAAAGTTTCTGATCAAGCACGTCAAGGATCGTGGCCAGCGCATCGTCTTTGTCCCGCAGCTTCTTGAGGTGTGGTTTCAGGTCGAACGAGAGCACCGGATGCGACAGACAATCGGAACACGGCGTCTCCATGCCTGACGAGATATCTTCCAGCATGCTGTCGTGGCGTTCGCCGGAGATCTTCCGTATCTTCAGAAGAATTTTGGCGTTGACACGAATACTGCTTCTTTTGTTTTCCTGGGTCATACAAACTCCTCCGTGTCAGCGAACCATATCCTGCGGAAAAAGTTCCTGTTCCAGCAGGCCCTTCTGGTTGAGCGGTTTCACATCAAAGTCGGAAGGATTTGGCGGTTGCATGAATATTATCTCAACCCTGCGGTTAAGTTTCCGGTGTTCCGGCGTGTCATTTGGAACCCTGGGATGGCTGGCTCCATACCCGACAGCCGCAAGACGTGCCGGGTTGATGCTGTTTAGCCTGAGCAGATAGACCACCACCGAGGCCGCGCGGGCCGCGGAAAGATGCCAGTTGGACGGATACTTGCCGCTGGTTGGTATGTTGTCGGTATGGCCGCCAATAAGCACCTCTCCGGGTACGGTTTCTATAATGCCCCGTATCTTGTCCAGAATCTTTTTTGAGCGGTCCTGTATCGTAGCCTTGCCAGGCTCAAAGGTTACCTCATCATTCATTCGTAGAATAACCCTGTCCTTCAGGGCTTCTATCTCTATTTCGCCCTTTATGAGTTCGAGTTTTATGGCTGATTTGATCTTTTCAAGGACTATATCAATGGTAAATGTCGGATTGAAATCTCTTGATACTATGTCTATACCCTTGGGAATATCAAATGTTATCTCGGATTTCTGTACACCAAAGGCACGTTCGAGGGAACCGGAAACCTCCTTGAACTGCTGGGGGTCCATGGTGGAAAATGAAAGAAGCAGAACAAAAAAACAGAGGAGCAGGGACATGAGGTCACCAAAGGTGACCATCCACATGGGCGCTCCCTTGGGGCATTCGCATTTCTTTCCCATTGCAGTTCCCCTTTATTCTTCGGATGCGCCGCGCTTGCCCGGAGGCAGATAGGTTTTGAGCAGTTCTTCAAGGACTCTGGGATTC
>JALVQQ010000218.1 GCA_027025395.1 Deltaproteobacteria bacterium
CATACTGCCTTCAGGCCATTTCTTCTGCCTTGCAGGGCCTAACCGGCTGGCGGCCCTTGACACCCTGGCCCGGTTCCCCCATGAAGGCGGCACTGCCCTTGACTTCGTCTGGCCTTACGCCCCGGAAAGCGCAGGTACATACATACTGGGAGCCGGGGTGGTAAAAAACGGCAGGGACCCCCTCGACCCGGACAACTGGATCACATGGAAGATTTCAGAGGTTGATGTATCTTTCTGACGCCGGCGCCTGCCACGGCCACGGTTCACTGAACAGCATCATGACGTAAAAACACGATGAACTTTATAGACGAAGCAGAAATCCATGTATCAGGCGGACACGGAGGGGCCGGATGCGCCAGCTTCCGCAGGGAGAAATTTGTACCCCGCGGAGGCCCGGACGGCGGTGACGGCGGTGACGGCGGCAGTGTTATACTGCGTGTGGATACCGGACTGAACACACTCCAGGCGTTCAGGCGGAACCGCAGGTTCACTGCTGGCCACGGCAAGGCGGGAAGGGGCAAGAAACAGCATGGCAAGCGCGGCAGGGACATCATTATCCGGGTTCCGCAGGGGACCATGGTAAAGGATGCCGAAACCGGAATGCTGCTCGCCGACCTGACAGAAAAGGGCCAGGAGTGGGTCGCCGCCGCCGGAGGAAAGGGGGGGCGCGGGAACACACACTTTGTCTCCTCCACAAACCAGGCCCCGACCTATGCGCAGCCCGGGCTTGAAGGAGAATCAAAACGCCTGGTGCTGGAGCTCAAGCTCATGGCGGACATAGGGCTGGTGGGTGCCCCAAATGCAGGAAAATCCACTTTCCTTTCAAGGGTTTCGGCCGCAAGACCCAAAATCGCGGATTACCCCTTCACCACCATTGTTCCAAACCTCGGGGTTGTGGAGATGAGTGACCAAAGGACCATGGTGATGGCTGACATCCCTGGGCTTATTGAAGGGGCCCACACCGGAACTGGCATGGGGCTTGATTTTCTGCGGCACATAGAGCGCACGGCCACCCTACTCTACATCATAGATGCATCCCAGGGGCGGGAGGCCGCGCTCGACACCTTTTCCATGCTGAAAAAAGAGCTTGCCGCATACCATGCCCCCCTGACTGAAAAACCCAGGATTGTCGCCCTGAACAAATCTGATATAACTCCAGAGACTGACATGGAAAACGCCAGAAAAACACTTTCGGAGCAGGGTGAAAATGTCCATGTAATATCCGCGGTTACGGGAGAGGGCATCAAAACCCTGCTTGAGGCACTCTATTCAAATGCACACGAGGAACGCAGACGCACCGGCGGCCATGACTCCGTCTGGCTCTCCGAGAAAGACTGGATGACTTGAAAAGAACACGCAAACGGGAAGGTATCTTTTCCGGGTAGTGATACGGGACATTTTGTAAGGATTGTCTGACAAGTTACCCGGCAAATGCCCGTACATTTATGATGAGCCCTGATTCAAGGTCAAAAGGAAGCCCCTTTTTTTCAGGAGACAGGCTCTACATCCTGAACTATCTCGGCGCCCTCCTCACACTGCTGGGAGCAATGATGTTGCTGCCGCTTCTGCCGTGGTGGTGGTTCCAGGACTGGCGCACCCATGATGTCAGCGCCACCACTTTCATTTACCCCGCCGCAGGCTGCATTGTGGCTGGCCTGACACTGCAGAAGAATTTCATATTCCGGCCCCCTTCCCTGAGGGGGGCGATGGCGATAACGGCCCTTGGCTGGATAGTGTGCAGCATGGCAGGGGCAATCCCCTTCATGCTGGGAATTGGCAAGGGGTTCCCGGATGCCTTTTTTGAGGCCGTAAGCGGATTTACCACCACGGGCATCACGGTTTTTCTTGGTCTTGATTCAATGCCCAGAAGCATTCTTTTCTGGCGCTCCCTTACACAGTGGGTAGGCGGCCTGGGCATCCTGACCTTTTTTCTCGCTGTAAGTTTCAGGGGAGGCAGCGCCGCAGCCGCCCTGTTCAGCGCCGAAGGGCATAAAATCAGCATATCGCGCCCGGTGCCCGGGATATTCAATACCCTGAAAATCCTCTGGGCCATATACACCCTTTTCACCGTGCTCTCTCTGGCTATCTTCCAGTTCCTGGGCATGAACTTCTTTGACGCCCTCAACCACTCTCTGACCTGCATATCCACCGGAGGATTTTCCACCCATGATGAAAGCATCGCATTCTACGCGGCCCACGGGGTGCCGCACGCCGAGGCCCTGGAATATGCCGTAACATTTTTCATGCTGGCAGGCGGCATCAACTTTCTTGTTCACCACAAGGCGCTTACCGGCAATGTTAAAGCGCTGTTTACTGATTTTGAAATGAAGTGGTACTGGGGAATCCTGGCTGGCGCGGTAATACTCATCTGCATTGACCATGCGGCCAGGGCCATGGCGCTCCAGGGCGGCCTCGTGTCATCTCTCCACAACATTTTCCGAAACGCCCTTTTCCAGACAGCTTCCCTGCTCACCAGCACGGGATACCTTACATGCGATATAGGCTCACCCTGTTTTCATGCGCTGAGCAGGCAGATATTCATGATCCTCATGGTTACAGGGGGATGTGTAGGTTCCACCGCGGGGGGGATCAAGGTCATGCGCCTTGCCATACTGGGCAGGGCGTTTCAAACCCATATCAGGAGATTGATGCACCCTGCAAGGGCAGTGATACCCGTTACAGCATCCGGCCGGATCATTCCTGACCGCGAGGTACAGCAGATTGCGTCCCTGCTATGGATATGGCTTGTGCTCACAGGGGCAGGGGCGGGCATTACCGCCTTTTTTTCCAATCTCGGGCCATGGGACGCCTTTTCCGGCATGGCATCCGCCATGGGGAACATGGGCCCATTCTACTTTTCCGTGCCGGAAATGGCGCACATGAACTGGATAATAAAACTCACCTATTCCCTGGGGATGCTGGCAGGCCGGCTTGAAATCATACCTCTGGCATGCCTCATCACGGCAATTCTGCCTGTACGAATCCGGTCATGAACACCTGTTCATTTTTGATATTCCTTTAACTGCAACCCACTCTTCCCGTGCAAAATCTCTTAACAGGTGTATCATGCCTGTTCAAAGGACGGAAAAGGAGATTCATTAATGGATTTCAGTATTGCCATAATAATCCTCTGTGGCCTTGCCGGTGACTACATATTCAAGAAGATGAAGCTCCCCGGCCTTGTAGGCATGTTGATTGTGGGCATTCTGGCGGGCCCGTATGTCCTGGGCCTGCTCTCACCTGACATGATGAAGGTCTCCGGTGACTTCAGGAAAATCGCCCTGATCGTCATTCTTCTTCGGGCAGGATTCGAACTTCGCCGCGACACCCTCAACAGGGTGGGGACAACGGCCCTTCTGATGAGCTGCATCCCGGCCCTTTTCGAGATAGCGGGCATAATGCTGGTGGCCCCTCCGCTCCTGGGCCTCTCCTACCTTGATTCCGCAATACTTGGCTCAATACTTGCCGCGGTATCCCCCGCGGTGGTGGTGCCGCTGATGATAGACTTCATGGACAGGGGACGGGGAGCCAAAAAGGGCATCCCCACCCTTATCCTTGCGGCCTCCAGTATTGACGATGTTTTCGTCATCGTCCTGTTTACCATCTTCCTCGGCATGTATGGCGGCGGTGAGGTAAATGTATGGGCAAAGCTCGCAGAAATACCCGTCTCCATAACACTTGGCATACTCATAGGCCTTATTCCAGGCTATATCCTGTGGCGCCTGTTTGAAAAATATGACTGGAGACCGCCCAAACGCACCCTGATGGTCCTTGGTGTATCAATAGTTCTCACTACTATTGAAAAGAAGCTCGAGGGTATTGTCCCGGTGGCAAGCCTGCTGGGGGTTATGGCCATCGGCTTTATCATTCTTGAAAAATCAGAACCCATTGCCCACCTCATGTCCCAGAAGCTCAAAAAACTCTGGGTCTTTGCAGAACTGCTGCTCTTTGTGCTGGTTGGCGCACAGGTCAATGTCCACGTGGCATGGGATGCTGGTCTGGCGGGAACAATCGTAATCCTTGTGGGGCTCATCTTCAGAAGTGTCGGCACATATGCAAGCCTGATTGGCACCCCCTTCACAATGAAGGAAAAAATATTCTGCATAATCGCCTACATTCCCAAGGCTACTGTACAGGCGGCCATTGGAGCGGTTCCGCTGTCATACGGCGTGGCGTCCGGCGACCTCATCCTTGCGGTTGCAGTGCTCTCCATCCTGCTTACCGCGCCCCTTGGTGCAATAGGCATCATGTTAATGGGCGAAAGGGTACTGGATTATGGAGAAAAATCACCTTACAAATTCAAGGACCTCAGGATAAAACTCGGCCTGCCCCGTGTTGGAGAACGTGTCCGTGACCGCCGTGACGGCTCTCTCCTGAAGGTAATTGAAGAACGGGAATTCTGGCTCGAAAACAGTGACGGGATGGCCACTCCCGCCATTGAACTGCGTCTGTGGAACGAGCAGAAAAGCACCGAGCCCGGAAAGGGTGAGACGCAGTTTGTAACCTTTACACCTTCAAGCGAGCCCTTTAACACGCATTGGGAGATAATTTACGACTGGTAATCCGGCATTATTCGATACTTTGGCAACGGGTACAAACGCATGTATATAATAATTGCTGGCGGAGGAATCTCAGGCTCCACGCTCGCGCGGGAACTTTCAGACCACAAACACGACGTTGTGATAATTGAGAAGGACCCTGAAAGGTGCCAGGACCTCTACGTTCAAACCGGCGTGGTAACCGTTCATGGAGACGCCCGTGACATTGAAGTCCTTAATCAGGCAGGCATTGACAGGGCGGATGTAATGCTTTCGGTGCTATACAGGGACACAGACAACCTTACGGTTGCCCTGCTTGCCAAAAGCCGCGGTGTTCCCAAAATAATAGTCAAGATGCGGGACCCCGCCTATGAGGAACCCTACCGGCTGGCAGGGGCTACTCACCTCTGCGACATGAACTCAATGCTTCGGCACAAGGTGGTCATCGAGCTTGAAAGCCCGGTAATAAAAGTCGTAACAACACTTGAGCAGGGGGAGGCCCTGCTTATAATGTTCAGGGTCCCCGACAACTGGCCGGCTGAAGGGATATCCGTGCAGGAACTTGCAAAAAATCCCGCATTTTCAGGCAACTGCATCTTCGCAGGGGTCCTGGATGAGAAGAAAGGCAAAAAGATAACAGTACCTCACGGGCCCGACAGGCTATATGCCGGGGATACGGTATTTATGGTGACTGGTCCGAATTCCATGAAGGTTATAGAAAAATACCTTGAACAACTTGAAGGCAGCTGAAAACTGTCCGGAACCGGCGTAGCCCAGGGTCAGCTCCGGAAAGAGCGGAACCGATGTTCTCCAGATGGAAGATAGAAGATATCCTTGACCTTGATTTTTTCATTGAAAGGGACAGGGAGACTGCTGCGCGGGAGGGAGAAAGCGCTCTCAAGAAACGCGACAGGGAAATCTGCATCAAGGCCTTGGGGGACAGGCCGGAACATGACCCGCGCCACAGTGACGCCCACTTTCTGCTGCGGCTGTGGCTGTTTGCAATGCGGCGCGGGTGGCAGGAGACACACCCGGGGGCCATGCTGCCAGGGGCTGTCTGGATTGAGACATTTTCACTGCTGGAATGGCTTGCGGCATTTGCCGGACTCTTCTCCGGGGCGGCTCTGGCCTTTTCTCTTCTGGCCTACTCCGGCACCAGGCCTGTCAACGTACTGCTGCTTACAGGCATCTTGCTCATACCCCAGCTTCTGATCCTGGCTTGCACACTGGCCGCCATGCTCTTCAGAAGAAGCTGCAGGATGCCTGCCGCACTGTCCGCAGCAACCAGGCTGTGCATGCGGCTGTTCAGATTCATCGCGCGCAGGCTGGCTGATTCCTCGGACCTGGCAAACGGCGTGGAAGACAGTTTTGACACCGCGGCCGCAAACAGCAGTTACAGCGGCATGGCCTCCAGGCTTGCCGGAATCCACGGCAAGATAATTATTCTTCCCTTTTTTATCCTTATTCAACTCTATGGAATCTGTTTCAATATCGGGGCGCTTGCAGCAATAATTCTCAAAGTCACTGTTACCGACGTGGCGTTCGGATGGGAATCAACACTGCGGATCGGGCCGGAAATGCTGTACGGTATTGTCAAGGCGGTTGCCGCGCCGTGGGCCTGGTTCATGCCGGAAGGAATAGGCATGCCCGGCCTGGAACAGATTGCCGGCAGCAGAATGGTGCTCAAGGAAGGCATGCATGATCTGGCAACTGCGAACCTGGTATCATGGTGGCCCTTTATATGCATGTGCCTGCTCTTTTACGCCCTGATTCCCCGAATCGTCCTGTTCATTTCAGGCAAAATCATGCTCGCCAGGAAATTGCGGGATTTTGACCACAATATTCCGGAATTCAGAAAGATAATCGACAGGATGACGCTTCCTGATGTGAAGACGGCGGGCAGGGAGCCCTCATGCCATCCTGGAACAATGTCAGCCGCATCCCCTGGAGAGCCCTTGCGGAACAAGGATTCCCGTACTTCACTCAGCCATGAAAACTCACCAGAGGGAGAAGCCGCCACAACCAGTCCAGCTGAACACCTTTCCAGTGCCCCGCTTGAGATGGACGCCAATGAACCGGCCCGCCATGCATCAGACAAGGCTGAAGCCACGTTCCTTGTCCCTGAAGAAATAATGGATTCTGTCCCTGAAGAAGAACTCTCCCGGCTGGCGGCAAGGCTGACTGGCAGCGAATTTTTCAAATCAAGGCCATTTGAGCCAGGAGAGTTGCCGGAGGAGAAAGAGACTGGAAGAGGGGCTGCTGATTCAGGGATTGCATGTGGCCGCCAGCACCAGGGGCAGGTATTCATACTGCAGGAGGCATGGCAGCCGCCTATTGAGGAAGACCTTCTGTTTCTGGAAAAATTCGCAAATCTTGCTCAAAAAACTTCAGGAATTACAGTGATACTTGTTGGCAAACCGTCTGGCAACAGGTTTATTACCTCCCCTGACGAGCAGCAGGCGGAGGTATGGGAACTCAGGCTGGCGGCCCTGGGCAATGAGGGCATAAAAACCCTGCGCCTTGAAAGTTTTCAGTGAATATCCCTGCTGCCCTGAATGATTATAATGGCTTTCCTGTTCTTGTTCCTTCCTGCAACCATTTATGAAGAAAAATTTTGACATTCCTGAATTCGTAGTGGCCGGACATCCCAATGAGGGGAAGTCTTCCGTACTTTCAACCCTTTCGGAGGATGACAGCGTACGGATAAGCCCGGTGCCCGGAGAGACGAAAAGCTGCCGCACCTTTCCACTGATTCTGGATAACAGGGAGATAATGCGGTTCGTTGACACGCCCGGCTTTCAGAATCCCAGGGCCACTCTCAAATGGATGCGGGAATACAGGGGAGATGACCGCATGCTCATCCCCGCCTTTCTTGAAGCTCACAGAGGCAATCCAAGATTCAGGGATGACTGTGAGCTGCTGGCTCCCATGGCAGGCGCCTCAGGGATCATATTCGTGGTGGATGGCTCAAGGCCGATGAGAAATGTGGACAGGGCCGAGATGGAAATCCTCAGGCTGACCGGAAAGCCACGGATGGCGGTCCTTAACTGCAAGGATACAGAAACCGCCTGGCTTTCGGAATGGCAGAGCGAATTCAGAAAACACTTTAACATAATCCGCGTTTTCAACTCGTGCCGCGCTACATTTGCAGAACGAATCAGGCTCCTGGAAAGCATCAAGAGCATAGACCAGGAGCTGGAGCCAGGGCTTTCCGCCGTGATATCCGCCCTTGACATGGACTGGTCCGCACGCAACAGGCGCACTGCCGAACTTGTTGTATTCATGCTGACAGACATAGCCGGATGGAAGGCGGAAGTCAGGCTGCGCGACGGCCAGCAGGCTGACAAGATACGCGAAAAACTGGTTGCAAGGTACAGGTCGTTTGCCCGAAAACGCGAAAAAGCCGCATTTGACCAGATACGCCGCCTGTTCAGGCACAGGCGTCTTGACCTGAAACTTCCGGGCCAGGAGGCCATTGACCATGACCTTTTCAGCAGAAAGACGTGGGAATTTCTGGGCCTGAGCCGTAAACAGCTTATAATGGCAGGATTTGCGGGAGGCGCGGCAATCGGGGCTGGTATCGACCTGGGACATGGCGGCCTGTCAATGGGGCTTTTCGGGGCGGCCGGGGGCATTTTGGGCGCTGCCGGCGCGGCCTTCAGGGCAAAAAGCCTCCTTGAAGGAAGGAAAATCATGGGTGTCAGGCTGGACAGGGAGACCCTGCATGCAGGCCCGGCCGCATCCCCCCAGCTGCTTTTTGTGCTTGTGGACAGGGCAATAATCTTCTACAACTGTGTGACAAACTGGGCGCATGGGCGGCGCGACTATGAAAACATGGAAGAGGCCGTGGAGTTTTTCAAAAAACACACCAGCTGCCTTACCTCCACCTGGAGCCAGCGGCAACGTGATGAATTGCACCGGTTATACAGGGCCATATCAGAAGATAACGTGGAAGAACTTCAGAAGACACAGGCCAGGCTCGCTGAGTCATTAACAGCCCTGCTGGAAAATCTCTCAAGGCATGATGCCCGCCCGGTCTGATGGCGCAAAGGGATTCAAAACAGTCCTCGCGGCAGATAAAATCCCCATACCAGCGACACGATTCCCAGCACAACAAGGAAGAGGACAGCATCCCTGGTGAGCTTTCCGTTACCAAAAACAGCAGCGTACCCGGCCTTTAAAATATTGTTACTGCCTGCTGCAATAAGTATTGCGCCAGCCACCTGCATTGTGCTTACCCCCTGATAATGACCGTTCAGGAGGGAAAGAATAAACGGATCAATATCGGTAAACCCCACTGCAAATGACAGGATATCCAGGCCGCCTTTCCCAAAATGGATAATTACCTGCCTGGTTATCACAATCATAACCACAAACAGAATGGCAAAAACCAGGGCCACTCCCAGCTCAAGGGGATTGGAGCGCCCCATCTCGGCCTCCTGCTCTCCATCCTGGATACCGCGCAGCCCCCTGATCCAGGCTGCCGCAAGGCTGATGCCGCCGAGCGCAACAAGGGGCACGATGATATCTGGCAGAATCGCCGGGTTCAGAAAGGCCGCCAGCAGGAGCAGACGTATATACATCACTCCCGATGCGGCGACTATCCCTGCATTAAGCCCGGCGGCGCCAACCGATACGCCCCGGGTCTTGCGCGCAAGAACGAGTGTAGTTGCAGTGCTTGAATAAAGGCCGCCGAGCATGCCTGCCACAAGGTAGCCCTGGCGCTTGAGGAAATACTTTTTCAGTATGTAGCCAATGTATGAAATCGAGGAGATGACCAGCACTGCTATTCCTATCCTGAAGGGGCTTGCAGGAATGTATGCAGAAACCGGCGAACGTGGCAGAAGAGGTATTATAACGCCTGAGATAAAGAGAAACTTGGCGAGGGTGAGCATCTCCCGCCTGTCAACCCGTTCAAGAATATGGTGGGCCAGAGGCCTGGCATTGAGCGTGAAAACCACTGAAACAAACAGCAGCACCAGAAACCATGCCGGCTGGAATGTCACCGCCGGCCCGTAGGAGTAAACCACGAGAGCCACCAGGGGCTGAAGCGCGCTTGACTGGCGCACCTGAAGTTTGTGATAAAAAAAGATGGCAAGAAGCAGCATCAGCCCGGCCAGCACCATAAGGTACAGATGGAGGCTGCCATCAAGGACAGTGCAGACATAACCGAGAATTGCAATAAACGTGTATGTCCGGCTTGTTCCAAAACGTACGGGCGGCTTGGCGCTTGCCTCGCCATAACCGCTGTGCTATTCCTTGCGATCCTGCAAGAAACCGTGCAGTTCAAGGCCTGTCATGAACCCAAGCATGGCCACGAAACCAAACCTGAACCAGAGCTGTGAAAGAAGATGGGCAAGTACCGTCTGTTCCTGCATGATATTTCCTGTTCTACTTCATCCAGAGAATATGGGTCTCTTCAAGCGGTATGTTCACATGCTTCATCCAGGGCCTTATCCTGGGCGTATAGTCGCTTGCAGCCCTGTCCGTGGATATTTCAACCTGATATAAAAAACCGTTGACAGCGCCACTCAGCCTCTCCGCCCTTTCCATTGCATGAATCTCGGGCATCAGGCCCGCCCCGGCCGCTGTCAGCGGTTCGGTAACGCAGTCTCCCTGCCGCAGGGATATACAGTTCCTCCACATACTACCTTAACATCCTGTTGATGGCAGGGTCATTATATGGATAAAACTCTGTCTGATTTCCATTGCGGTCTATGACCTGCCGGAAATAACCCTGCTGATACAGGAGCCCAACGCCAGTCAGGGGAATGCCGAGTATGTACCAGGGATTCCCGGTTGCGTCCCAGAGCTCCTGATCAATAGTGCGCCAGAGATTGTCAGATGCGTGGCTCCAGCTCCAGCGCATGTCCAGGGCAAGCTCGGCAAGGCCTGCAAGGGGTTCTGGAAGATGGCGGGGTATATACTGGGTTATGTACATGGCAAACTCCTTCGGGGAGATTATGGGATTTGCGGCGCAGGCACAGACCAACAGGGCAGATTTCGACAAATCCGGGCAGATTTTCCTGTAAGCATAATACAGTGCATTTTACACCCTTCATCCATAATTACACCAGGCTTTCTCACATATTGCCCTTGCCCGAGTTGCAGGTTAGTTTCTGCCGTCATGAATATTACAACCTTACTTCCGGCAATCAGAAGGCCAAGCAGGTACCTGGGTACAGAGACAAACGCCAGGCGCAAACCCTGGGGCCAGGCGGAATTGCGCATGGCGCTGGTGTTTCCAGACCTTTACGAAATAGGCATGTCTCACCTGGGATTGCAGATCCTCTACCATATCATCAATGACCTTGATTGGGCGCTGGCCGACAGGGCATACTGTCCTGACCTCGACATGGAGCAGGCAATGCGCCAAAGAGGCATTCCCGCGTGGGGCATCGAAAGCGGAAAGCCCCTGAAGGACTTTGATATTGTGGCGTTTACGCTGCCATACGAGCTATGCTACTCAAACATACTGACAATCTTGAACCTGGCCGGTATCCCGTTCTACCAGAATGAACGCGGCGACAGCAGGCATCCCCTGATCCTTGGAGGAGGCTCATGCTCCCTGAATCCCGAACCAGTAGCGGATTTTTTTGATGCAATCCTTGTTGGAGACGGGGAAGAGGCCATTGTTGAGATTGCAGAGGCGGCAAGAGAGTGGAAACACGAAAGAAATGCCCCGCGCATAAAGCTGCTTGAAAGGCTTGCTTCCATCAAGGGAATCTATGTGCCTTCATTTTACAGGGCCGCCGCTTCGCAAAGCGGCTTCGCAATACCAGAGCCTGCCCATCCCGCAGCTGGAACTGTACAGAGAAGGATAGTTCCACGGCTTGACAAGGTTCCCTTTCCTGAAAACCCCCTGGTCCCCTACACGCAGATTGTACATGACCGGCTCGGGATTGAAATCGCCAGGGGCTGCACAAGGGGATGCCGTTTCTGCCAGGCCGGCATAATATACAGGCCGGTAAGGGAGCGTCCCCCGGAGCAGATACTGGCAATGGCGGAATCAGGCCTGCGTGCAACGGGCTGGGACGAACTTTCCCTTCTGTCCCTGAGCACAGGAGACTACTCCTGCCTCTTTGAGCTTATACATGAGCTGATGAAGAGGCAAAGGGAAGAACACGTCTCGATTTCTCTTCCCTCTCTGAGAGTGGGCACCCTGACGGAAAAAATCATGGAGGAGATCAAGAGTGTCCGAAAGACAGGTTTTACCCTGGCCCCCGAGGCGGGAAGCGAACGGTTACGCCAGGTTATA
>JALVQQ010000219.1 GCA_027025395.1 Deltaproteobacteria bacterium
ACGCTGTTCCCTTGGAATAATCAGCGGTGGAAGCCCTGCCTTCAGAACAGGAATATTTGCCACGAGCCTTGCAAGCCTGCCATTACCGTCAAAAAACGGGTGGATGCGGACAAAAGAGACGTGCAGATGTACATAAGCGTCTAATGCCTGGTTCCAGTTTTGCGGCGGTACCGCATCTTCAAGTTCATGGAAAAGGTTAAACCACCTTCCCATAAGTTCCGGGACATCCCCGGGCAGGGCATACTCAAAAATCACCTGCCTGCCGTTAACCACCGCGGCAGTGGAATTGGGCTGATTTTTCCATTTGCCAATCGGCTTGTACACATCAAAAACGGCTTCTGTCTGCACAGCCCTGTGAAGGTCAAAGAGGGCTTTTTCTGTAAGACTTTCTCCCTCATTGAGGATTTGACAAATCAGGTCAATTGCCCTTGCATGCCCAACCACCTCCTCATGATCCCGCAGGGGTTTTCCAGAAACCGTCAATCCCTCTTCAAGCACAAAGGCTGTTTCTCCAAGGGTAAGACTGTTTCCCTCGATGCCCGTAGAGGCATGGGTCCACAGATTGCGAAGCTGCGCCATGAGCGCCTTGCGCAGGTCAGGATCGAGATTCTCAAGGAGTGTTTGCATCACAGCAGTAAACAGGATTAGAGTTTTTCAACAAGCTCCACACTTTCAGGAAGTTCATCATCCTTTACTTCAACCTCATAGTCAGAAAAGGAGCGTGCAGGGCCTTCAGAGCCATTCTTGCGTTTTACCTCCACCAGTTCAAAGAGTTTATGGGCAGGAGCATTGCCGAGTTTGTCCCTGTGTTTGAAAATAAACAGTTTTTGGCTGCTCATTACTCCCCTGGCGGCAGACCTGTCGTGTTCAAACATGTTGATCAGTGCATCCCAGAGAAGTTCAAGGTCTGCTTCATCAAAGCCGGTTTTTTCAGCAAGGGGAGCTGAGACGAACCCTTTTGCCACGTATAACCCGTAAGGTATGATGTGCTTGCGGCCCATGGTTCGTTCCTTTTCCAGATCCTTGATATTGGTAACAGCCATTCGGGTTATGGAAACTTCCTGGGAAAATACAGGCTCAACGCTTGTAGCAAAGGCAAGCTGAACAGGGCCGCGCACCTGACCGCAGTTTATCTCTGTGGTCATAACTGCTCCAAAGGCGCGAATGTCATAAAAGTTGGCGCACATCCAGTCAGTTATTTTCCTTGCATCCTCTGCATTTTTGGGCAGTTTCTTCTTCTCCGGCTTCAGGTTCAATTCTTTATAGGCAAGCTGATTAATGTCATTCAGAACAGCCTTTTCCTGAATATAAATATGAAAACCCGGTTCATCTCCCTTTGTCAGAGCGACATGGTTGCGTATCTTCCGCTTGAGGCAGACATCTGTAACAAGTCCGTGCCCTGTTTCCGGATCAATCCTGGGCATATTGCCTGCATCAGGGTCTCCATTTGGGTTGCCATTCTCTACATCAAAGAGCAGAACAAATTCATAACGGTTTGTTATGGCGGTCATTGATTACTTCTCCTCGTCTTTTTTGGTGAAAAAATCCTTGCGTTGGTGATAATAGCCTATCATGAACAGTCCCTGGTCCTCGGCACTGAGTGTTTTAGGGAAATGGTCCAGCTTGTCCATTATTTCCTGGATCTTTTTGTCATGGTTATAAGCCCATGCCTTTTTCTCCTGGTCCTTGCGCAGTTTGGCAATATGGTTGGCGCTATTTTTCAGGAGGATATGAAAAACAAGGGCAGGGGTGGCAGATGCTGAACCCAGGTATTTATCCTTAACGGTTGTGCCAGTGTTGGGAATGGCATCCTCCTGCGCCTTTTCCAGGACTGCAAATAGTCTTCCAAGCACATACGCCTTGTCAGTACGTTGTGTATCAAGAGTCATTGACACCTCCATTTTTTTATTTCGCACAAGGTAACCCTTGAGCAGAGCTGCACGGAAATAGTTTGGTTCTCCTTCCGCCCTGATACGTTCAAGCACTACAGGAAGCAGATTGTGAGGATAGGGAGTACCTGAGAGCATGGCTCGCGCCATGCCCCCTGCCAGAAGTGGCAGAATATTTTCGCTTTTTCCGAGAACTGCAGTATTAACAAGAAGCCTCCACAAAGGTGGAAATTCCGGTTCATTACTGAATTGACGGGCTATTGAAATGTCTGCAAAATGGCGTCCGATCCTTTGCAGCAGTATGCCTATGCTGTCATGTTCCCAGTAACGAATAGAAAGGCGGGCTGCATTGGGAGAAAGCCCCAAGAGATAAAAATGAACAGAAGGGTCCAGGCCCGGTACAATATCAACGATTTCCTCACCCTTTCGCAATGCCAGCAGCATGTCGCGTATTTTTAAAGCGGTACCCTGGTCATTAACAGGCTGAGAATCTTGTTCTTTTTCGGCAGGTGTTTCAAACAGGTCGGCCAGAAACGCTTCGGCAGGATTATCACGTTCGGCCCAGAACACAAGGGTCATGTCCCCTATGCGGACTTTCTGCCTGCTGTCTCTGTCAAGGAGATAATTAAGCGCCGTGGTATATTCAAAAGTTGCCCTCTGACCGACCGGCGCATTGAAGGACTGCTTCTTGCCGTAGGATTCAAAGGAGTCTTTGTTAAAAGCCACAAGGGATACACCTGAAGACTGCCCTCCCTGGACACCCTTCAGGGCAGGATGCAGGCGCGCAAGTGGCTGTACAGTGCCTTCTATCAGGCATTGCCCCTTTACCGCATCTGCTGATGCTGCCCGGCATTTTTTCCAGGCAGCCTGAGCCGCTGGCCTGTCATGAATAAAACCCGCCACTCCATCCAGGCGAAAAACCAGGTTGGTGCCTGCGATTTCCTCCCAATCATCTCTTGAACTTGTTTTTTTGCCACTTTTTTCAAGCAGAAAATTTATCACAGCATTAAGGCCAGGGTCGTCAGTGCCAGAACAGAATTTTATCGTTTGTTCAACAAAGGCCTTGTGACAGCGTTTTATGCGCTCCGGCTTTCCCTTGTTATCCATTCCCAGGACATAGGAAGTATTATCCCACAAAAAGTTTGGCTTCACCCCACTTGCTCGTTTCACAGGGGCAGGCACGGTAAGTTTTCTGGGCTGTTTTTTCTTTCCCTTCTGGATACGCAAATCTTCTACATCCACCAGGCCTCCATCATTCCCAATGACCAATGCAAAAGATATATTTTCACGGCTTGTGCCCTCAAGGGGAATATCCACACTCTTGTCGGCTGTCAGACGGTGATAATAGTTACACAATGCCTGAAGTATCATGCCCTTACCTCCATAGAATCAGGCCGCGGCGGTTTTATGACTCCATCTTTCATAATTGCCCGGAAAAACAGGGGGGTCATGTTGTTTGAAAAATCAACATCCAGCAACATATATCCCAGGTCTTTTTCTTCTCCGGCATAACATGAATGCGGAGGCTCTCCTTTTATCAGTTCAAATGAGGCTGGAAATTCCCGGCAGCCCAGGTATGGATGGTGAAAGTATTGCCCCTTGCTTGCCCTGCGCTGAAAAATCGAAAGGTGTTTTCCCTCATTATCGTCAGGCCCTCCAGCTCCAGTGAGTTCAAAATGGGCACTGATCACATATTCCACGTCCCTTAGAACGGTAGAGGCCCTCTGCTGGCGATTATCACCGGAATCAACCAGATAAAACAGCGGCTTTCCTGTCTTCATTATGGTCGCAGGGTTTGGCTTGGGGATTTTCCCAGCTACTTCGTTTCTGCGGATATTATCGAAACGTATGGGGCGAATAACGTGAATTTCATCTATGTACCACCGGATTGCAGGTTTCCAGTGGATGGCCTCAAGTATTCCTCGCGCTGCCGATGGGGTCATAACATCGTAAGATACGCGCTCAACCTTCATCTCAGGGCGGGTGAAGCAGGCATAATCTCCCCAGACTCGCAATTGTATTCCATAAGGCATATATCACTCCTGTTTAGTTCGGGGTAATGCAAAACGAGGACTTGAAAAAAACCGCCTGTTCCAGGTGGCAGGGTTACAG
>JALVQQ010000220.1 GCA_027025395.1 Deltaproteobacteria bacterium
CCATCAACAATGTACTTATCCCGGATTTCAGGTCAGAAACATTCTTTTCTGGCTCCATTGGCATACAAAACGGCCGGATAGCAGAAATCTCAGATGCCGCGCTTAAGGCAACAGATATTATTGAAGGAAACAAAAGGCCAGTATCACCCGGTCTCATAGACTGCCACTGCCACATAGAGAGCTCCTTTCTCACCCCGCTCCACTTTGGAAACACCGTGGCATTGTGCGGCACCCTGCATGTAGTGGCCGACTGTCACGAGATAGCCAATGTAGCCGGAAGGCCCGGGCTGGAATTTTTCATGGATAACAGCAAGGGTTCCGCATGCCATATCATGTTCGCCGTTCCCTCCTGCGTTCCAGCCACACCGTTTGCCACGTCAGGAGGCAGGCTCGATCTCGAAGATATAATCCTGCTGCTTGAAAGAGAAGACGTGGCGGCGCTTGGAGAGCTAATGAATGTTCCCGGAGTATTGGCCCGGGACAGTCATTTCATGCAAATGATCAGGGAGGCCCGAAAGCGGGGCAAGAGGGTAAACGGTCATGCCCCTGCCCTGCATGGCAGTGATCTTGAGGCGTATGTTAATGCCGGAGTTGATGACGACCACGAGAGTGAATCCTTTGACGAGCTTGAAGAAAAGATAGCGGCTGGGCTGCATGTATTCATACGGGAAGGGAGCGCGGAGCATTCCGAGCCAGGGGCATACAGAGTAATTGACAGCCATGCCGAAAAGGTCAGCTTCTGCACGGATGACAAGTCCGTAAACGACATCCTGGACTCGGGACACATAAATTTTCATCTCAGGAAGGCGGTTTCAGCAGGCATAGCGCCGATAAAGGCGTTGAAAGCCGCCAGCTTCACCGGGCTTGATTACTACGGACTTGATGAATATGCCGAAATCCGGCCCGGGGCGCACGCATCAATGGTTCTGTTTGACAACCTCGAAAACTTTCATCCTGATATTGTGCTGTCACATGGCAGGCCCGTTACTGAAGAATGGCCGGAGTCGTCCGTGCCTGCCTTCATAAGAAATTCTTTCAGGCTTGATCGCATCAGGACTGAAGACGTACCCCCTGTTCCCGCCGCTTATGCCGGAATTGCCATTGGAGTTGAAGATGGCAGCCTTGTCACCCGGCGCACGGAAGTGGAAAATGCCGCAGCCGGGCCTGACCTGGAACATGACCTGGTAAAGCTTGCAGTTTTTGAACGGTATGGACATGGCCACAAGAGCGCATGCCTCATCAAGGGAACCGGTTTGCGAAACGGCGCCTTTGCCTCTTCGGTGGCCCATGACTGCCATAATATAATTGTTTGCGGAGTGGATGATGAATCCATTGCCTCAGCCGCAAATCTTGTACTTGAAACGGGCGGAGGACTGGCGGCTTTCGCAAATGACAGGCATCTTCAGGTCGCACTCGAAACAGGGGGTATTGTCTCTGACACTCCCCCCACTATCCTTGCCGGGCAGCTGCGGGCCATAAGAAAGATGGTTCACCAGATGGGCTCCACGCTTGCCGATCCTTTCGCCACACTGAGTTTCATGGCCCTGGAAGTAATTCCTCACCTGAAACTGACGGACAAGGGACTTTTTAATGTGGACAAATTCAGCTATATTTGATTTTTCAGCAACGGGATGCTCCATACAGCCCTTGCATCTGAAAACCTCGGTCTGACACCTCTGGCTCCATGCGGAGCGGTTTTGACATTTAAAAACGGCGTGGACCATTGCCGGACAGTCAAAACGGTATTAAAATTTGACAGGTGCATACTTTATCAAACGCCAAGAACGTATCTTGATGATTGGCACTGATGGTCCGGATATCGGCAATACGGAAACATGCGCCCGAACGGCACTCTTTCAATTTCAGAGACAACAGATCGCACTCTGTGCATAACCCTTCAAGTTGATCGATTACGGGGGAAAAAATGGCACTAAAGGCATATATTCTCATCAACACAAAAATTGGAAAAACCACGGAAGTTGCAAAACAACTCAATGAGATGCCCGAGGTAAAACGGCTTGATGTAATAATGGGCCCTTATGATATAATTGCTGAGGTGGAGACCGAATCACATGATTCACTTTCGCACATAGTCATGCACAAACTCCAGGACATCGAAGCAATCAAACACACCATGACATGCACGGTGGTCAAACTTGAAGACGCCATCTGAACAATTTTCAGGCATTTCGTCCTGACGCTGTCAGAAGATTTTTGATGCAGTAGCCTGCATCCATACCCTGGTTTTGGGCAGCACCTAGGTCTGACGGTGTTTTCAGACCCGGGATGGTGCTGACGTCAAACAGCAGACAGTTGATTTAGCGGGACATAAGGGGGCTGGTCTGTTCACCTGCCGCTTTGTGTCCTCTATTTTTTTGAAAACGGACCGAAACCTGAACAGGTATTGACGAGAGCGGGGCCGAAACGGAACCGAAACTCAAAATATAAGCGACAGAGGTAAAACAGATCATGGAACGAACCCCTTTTACACCAGAGGGTTACCAGAAATTGAAGGATGAACTGAAGCAGCTTGAAAAGGTGGAGCGCCACAAGGTCATCAAGGCAATTGAAACTGCAAGGGCACACGGAGATTTGTCTGAAAACGCCGAGTATCATGCGGCAAAGGAACGCCAGGGACAAATTGAGGCCAGAATACAGTTTCTGAACAGCAAGCTGGCCACGGCTGATGTGATTGATGTGGAAAACCAGAGCTGTGACAGGGTAATTTTCGGAGTAAAGGTAAGACTTGAAAACATTGATACAGGCGAAGAGGTTGTTTATCAGCTTGTTGGTCCTGAAGAATCAGACATAAAACAGGGCCGCATTTCCATAAGCTCACCGCTTGGCCGGGCTCTGCTTGGCAAGGAGGAAGGGGACGAGGTTATATTCAATTCCCCTTCAGGCGTCAAAAATTACGAAGTGCTCGAAATTTTTGTGTAAAATATACACCCGCAAGATGCGCTTGAGAAAATCACAAGCTGGCCATATCCTGCAGTTCCAGGGGACATGGAACCTGACCTGCTGGCCAGCCCTCGCGTGGCCGGCTCGGTGTCGAAATATAGCGGCGCAACAGAATATGTGCCTGCAGGAGACGGCAGGCCTTTGACTCATTCGCCAAAACCGCTTGAAGCGCCATGATTCACAAAACATGGGGGCATATCACTATTGTCAAACCGGCCTCATTGCCTGAAGATTTACCAAGGCTTGTTAAGAGTGCCGGACTTGAGGCAGCCCTCGCGGACTGCAAGAGGATACTCCTCAAGCCCAATCTCGTTGAATCCCTTCCTCCGCCGGTCACGACTCCTGTGGATCTTATATCAGAACTGGTTGACTGTCTCAGGACACTTTCCAATGCGGAGATAGTGATTGGCGAAGGGACCGGAGCCCTTGACTATGAGACATGGCTTCCGTTTGAAGAACTTGGATACAGCAAACTGGCAGAGGAAAAGGGCGTTGAGCTGATAGATCTCAATACAGCCGACTGTATCCGTCTTGCCGATTCGTCCTGCCGCAGATGGCCCGAAATGTTTATTCCAAAAATAGCCATGGAAAGCTTCGTGATTTCAGTGCCGGTGCTCAAGGCACACACCCTTGCCGGAGTCACGCTCACCATGAAAAACATGATGGGCATGGCGCCTCCGGAGCACTACCAGAAAGGCGGGGCCTGGAAGAAATCCTCGTTTCACACCGACATACAGGATGCCATTGCCGATCTTAACCGTTACCGCACACCTGACTTTACAATTCTTGATGCCCGGCGAGGCATGGCCGAAGCCCACCTTTACGGTCCGGAATGCGACCCGCCGCCAGGCCTTCTTGCCGCCTCCTTCGACCCGGTGGCAATTGACTCCTGGGGTGCAGGCATCCTCGGATACGCCTGGCGGGAAATAGGTCACATAAGAAAACTGCACGGAGAGCTGGGCAAGGCGGAACCACTTTCAATCACCTTTCTTTAAAATCCGGATTGTCTTCCCCTGACCAGATTGCGC